>CAKUQA010000250.1 GCA_934675225.1 uncultured Candidatus Melainabacteria bacterium
CCATCTGCTCGCTATCCGGACTCGTTACACTCCGTCCGTACGCAAATTCGCTCTCCCACAAGGGGCGAGGGGAAATAGTTAAAATAATACTATTTCGTCTTTCAGAATACCCCGAACAGTCATTCTGAGCGGTAGCGAAAAATCTACCTAAAACTCCACTATTAAAAGCTAAACTTTTTAACACTTCAAACAGGTTAAAACCATGATTATGAGAGGTTATGCGGCGATTGCCCCCCCCCGATGAGCAAATCACATTGAGCATTGTCATCATTTAACAATGATTGTGACTCTAAACTAAATCTTTTCATAAAATCCTCTCTTTTTTAATATGCTATAAATCCAGTATATATTATTTTAATCTTTTTTTCAACCAGATAATTAATTTTTCCTTAAGAAAATTAATTTTTTCAAAAATTCGTTATATAAATAATATGTAGATTTGAATTAGGAGAAAAGGAGAGAAAATCATGTTAAAACCATTAGGTGACAGAATCGTTATTAAAGTTATTGAAGATACTGAACAAACTTCAGGCGGAATTTTTATTCCTGATAGCGCAAAAGAAAAACCTCAAAAAGGTGAAATTGTAGCAATCGGACAGGGAAAAATGAACGAAAAAGGCGAAAGAGAACCAATGGACGTTAAAGTAGGTGATACTGTTCTTTACGCTAAATATGCAGGAACTGACATCAAAATGGACGGCGTTGAATATAAAATCTTGTCTGTAAAAGACGCATTGGCAGTAATTGAGTAGAAGTAAAAAGTGAAAAGTAAGAAGTGAAAGCCCATATAGTTCGCTTCACTCATTAATTGCTTTGGTGTATAGACCTGTAAAGAACTTTTCACTACAATAAGGAGAAATAAAAATGGCAAAACGTATAGTATTTAATGAAGAAGCTAGAAAATCGCTTCTTAAAGGTATAGATGCAGTAACAGATGCCGTTAAGGTAACACTTGGCCCTAAAGGCAGAAACGTAATTTTGGAAAAGAAATACGGTGCTCCTCAAATCGTTAATGATGGTGTTACTATTGCAAAAGAAATCGAACTTAAAGACGGACTTGAAAATGCAGGTGCTCAACTTCTTAAAGAAGTTTCTTCAAAAACAAATGACGTTGCAGGTGACGGTACAACAACAGCTTCTGTACTAGCCCAAGCAATTGTTAGAGAAGGCTTAAAAAACTTAACAGCAGGTGCAAACCCAATGTCTATGAAACGTGGTATTGATAAAGCAGTTGAAATTTCTGTTAAAGAAATCAAAGATATGTCAAGACCTGTTAATACAAAAGAAGAAATTGCTCAAGTTGCAGCTATCTCTGCAGGTAATAACAAAGAAATCGGAGAACTTATCGCAGAAGCTATGGAGAAAGTTGGTCATGACGGCGTTATCACTGTTGAAGAAAGTAAATCTTTCGGAACTAACTTAAAAGTTGTAGAAGGTATGCAATTTGACAAAGGTTACTTGTCTCCATACTTTGTAACAGACCCGGAAAGAATGGAAGCTGTATTGGAAGATGCTTACGTATTCTGTTGCAATAAGAAAATTAACCTAATTTCAGATATGGTTCCGTTATTGGAACAAGTTGCTCGTGATGGCAAGTCTTTGTTATTAATCGCAGAAGATGTTGAAGGTGAAGCTCTTGCGACATTAGTTGTAAACACAATGAGAAAAGTATTGAGAGCAGTTGCAGTTAAAGCTCCGGGATTTGGCGACAGAAGAAAAGCTATGCTTGAAGATATAGCAATTCTTACCGGTGGCGAAATGTTTACAGAAGAACTTGGTATCAAACTTGAAAATGTTACAACTCAAATGTTAGGTAAAGCAAAACGTGTTTCTGTTACTAAAGACGAAACAACTATCGTTGTTGGAGATGAAACAAAAGAAGCTGTTCAAGACAGAGTTCGTTTAATCAGAAAACAAATCGAAGCATCTGATTCTGAATACGATAAAGAAAAACTTCAAGAACGTGTTGCTAAACTATCAGGAGGTGTTGCAGTAATTGAAGTTGGAGCAGCATCAGAAGTTGAACTTAAAGAAAGAAAATTAAGAATTGAAGATGCATTAAACGCAACTCGTGCAGCCAATGAAGAAGGAATTGTTCCAGGTGGTGGTGTTGCACTTGTTAGAGTTCAACAAAAATTGTCTAAATTAATTGAAACAACAACATTTGGTTCTGACGATGAAAAAATCGGTTTCAAAATTTTGACAGCAGCTCTAGATGTACCTTTAAGATCAATTGCTCACAACGCAGGTGCTAAAGCAGATGTAGTTATTGATACCGTAATGTCTCATGACTCAGCTTATGGCTACGATGCTTTGAATGATGAATATGTTGATATGTTCAAATCAGGTATTGTAGACCCTGCTAAAGTAACTCGTTCAGCATTAGAAAATGCTGCATCTGTAGGTTCTATGTTGTTAACAACAGAAGCTGCAGTTATAGATATTCCGGAAGAAAAACCTGAAGTTCCTGCTATGCCACAAGGCATGGGCGGAATGGGCGGATTTTAATCCGAAAAACAATTAAACACTAAAAAAGCGACTTGAAAAATATCAAGTCGCTTTTTATTTCTTATTAAATCGGATTACTTAATCATCCAATCTTCCTCCTTTTATCCAAGGAGCACTATCATCAGAAGCAGAACTACCAAAATTCAAACTTCCGCTTTTTATATAAGTTTGTACCGGTTCAGAGTTTGTAGTTGGTGTTTTAATAGGTGTTAAATTACTGTTTTCGGCTTTAAACTTATTCCCTTGGTCATCAACAAGTACTTTAGCTCCATTATCATTTTGAACAGTATACATCTTACCGCCAAAATTCAATTGTACACCAACTGGTTGACTATCCAAAGCACTAGGCGAAAGTTTTGAATAATCAATTTTTTTAGCAATATCGATAGTAATATCTTTTATCGATTTACCTTCATATTCTCCAGCTCCCTGTGCAATATGTTGTTTACAATATTCAGCAGCCTGCTTAGGAGTCAAAGTACCATTATCAGATTTAAAC
>CAKUQA010000251.1 GCA_934675225.1 uncultured Candidatus Melainabacteria bacterium
GTTCATAGCAACATGAATTGTGACAAATTTCTTGGTATTCACGAACAATACTCAAAACATCATCAACAGACATTTTTATAATCCTTCTTTCTCCATCAATAATTCTTGCCATAGTTTAATTCCTTTCAATTATCTTTACGTCATTTTTTAGAAAAACTTTTGACTAATCATTTATAGGGTTTAGAAAAAATATTTTTAATTTTAATAAACATAATAAAAAATCCCCTCAATTTAATAATTGAGAGGATTTTTGTGTTACTTATGCGA
Source organism: uncultured Candidatus Melainabacteria bacterium (assembly GCA_934675225.1). Lineage (GTDB taxonomy): Bacteria > Cyanobacteriota > Vampirovibrionia > Gastranaerophilales > Gastranaerophilaceae > Stercorousia. Next base: position 268 of record CAKUQA010000251.1, read on the forward strand.
ATTATTTATTTTCGTCATCGTTGCCTAGTTGAAAATCAGGAGCTCCAAACATTCCTTCGATTTCTTCCAAAATCGCAGAAGGTTTTCTTGCTTGATTTCTTTGTGCAACTGCACGTTTTCTTTCTTCACGTTCTTTTTCTTCATTAGCATTTGATAAGTGATGGAAACCGGTACCTGCCGGAATTAAACGACCGATGATAACGTTTTCTTTCAAACCTCTCAACATATCTTTCTTTCCATCTACTGCAGCTTCTGTCAAGATTCTTGTTGTTTCTTGGAAAGATGCTGCTGAAATGAAGCTTTCTGTATTCAAAGAGGCTTTTGTAATACCTAACAACATGTATTCACAAGTTGCAGGAGTTCCACCCTTTTCTGCCACTTCATTATTTTCTTTTTCAAATGTTTGCATTTCAACAAGTTCACCCGGTAACAATGTTGTATCACCTGCATCAACAATTTTAACTTTCTTAGTCATTTGTCTTACAATGATTTCAACGTGTTTATCAGCGATTTCTACACCTTGAGAACGATATACTCTTTGAACTTCGTCTACAAGATATTGTTGAGCTGCTTCCGGTCCGCAAAGTCTGATTACATCATGCGGATTTAAAGGACCACTTGTTAGCGGTTGACCTTTTTTGATTTTTTGTTTGTTTTGAACAACAATGTTTGCATCAATTGCATATTTGATCTCAGTTCTACCATTATCTGTTACTAAGAACAATCTAGGTAAATCATCATCAGTTTCAATTTCTGCAACACCGTCTTCTTCTGCCAAGATAGCACAATCTTTAGGTTTACGACCTTCAAGAAGTTCTTCTACTCTCGGCAAACCTTGAACGATGTCACCTGTTTTTTGTCTTTCAAATACAAGGGTTGCAATATTATCACCGCGTAATACTAAAGCACCGGCTTCAACCTGCAACATTGTACCTGGGCTAATCAAGTAAGGACGACCATTTCTGATTGTGATTTCACCCTTATTAACAGCTGTTACCATACCAGAAACAGTAGATGTTTCTCCACTATCAGCTAAAACGCCATCAAGTCTGATAAAGTCACCTTTTTTAACAGTTGCTTTACCCTTGATTGCAATTTTAGTTTCGTAAGTAGCACTTGTTAATAACAATCTTCTTGCATCTTCTTTGTTAGATTTGATAGAAGCAACACCATCATTAATAGCTAAAACTTGAGTTTTTGCAACCGGAGTTTTAGGATCAATAATTTGACCGTCTTTTACAAGAAGTTCAGTTTGAAGTGCTGACATTGTTTTAGCATTACCTTCAAATTCACGACGAATAATCAAGTTTTCAAGAACAACAATTCTCAAATTACCTTTTTCATCAAGTTCTACCATACCTTTAAGGTGTGATAAATAACCTTGCATTTGAAGTACTAAACTTGTTCTTGTAATAGTAGCACCATCTAGGTTTCTAACTCTTGCACCATCTTTGTATTGCAATTGAGTTACAGGAACGATGTCAATCAATTCATCAGAAGTGTTGAATTTAATAGATACATTCTTTTGGTTAACATCTAGAACTTGAACAGGTCTTACCAAAATTTGAATAGGTTGATTTGAAATACTATCTTCATCAATTGACAAGTTAGTATCTAATTCTTCATCCAAATCATCAATATCAATATCATCCATTGATGAATCCATAATTGTTACGATAGAAGTTTCAGCTGCTTTAATTCCGTCAGCAATAACTGTACCTTTTTTAACAACTTCGCCTTCATCAATTTTCAATTCAGAAACACTTGAAAGTGTATGAACTTCTCCAGGACGAATAGTAATTTCGTGAATAATGTCGTTGTATTCTTTGAATTCAACAACACCATCAATGTGACAGTATACGTCTTTTACAATTTCAGTACCTGCAGTAACATGTGTTCCGTTTTCAACCATTTTCAAAGAAGCATCCTTATTGATTTGGTGAACTTCTTCCGGAATAAATACTACAGATCCAGGTTTTGTAATAATTTGGTTTTCATCAACTTCAACATCAACGTATCTGATTTCACCTGAAGAAGAAACAGAACAATCATCATCAATAAGTTCAGCAATAATCATACCATTTTCAACTGTAGTATCTACAGGAGCTTTAACGATATATTTTTCACCTGTTTTATCAACTGTCCATAATTGTTCTTTTTTAGTTTGTTCAAATGTCGCATTTTCAGGCATTAATGAAGCAATTACAATTGTCAATTCTTTACCTTGAACAATTTTCTTGATATTTTTACCTTCAAATTTAACATCTTCAATAGCTAAATCTTCACCAAAACGAACTTCGCCGCCGTGTTCAGAAATAGTTAATGTTTCAGCAAGTCTTTCACCTTCTTTAATAGCTTGACCATCTTTTACAAGAACTTTAGAACCACCTGGAAGGTTGTATACATCACCGCCAAGAACCCAAATAATACCTTGTTTATTAGTTGTTCTTGAAATGTTACCCTGCCTGTCTTTCTTTTCATCAGCTACGAAATCTTCATATAACACTTCACCTGATAGATCAGATGTAATATCTTTTGTAGCTTTTTCTGTTAAACGAGAACCAGAACCTTGAGCAGCAGGTTCAAATTGAGCCAATTTATAACCTTTTTTAACCTTCATTCCATTAGTGAAGAATACAGTTGAACCTGCAGGAATGTGGTATTTTTCAGTTCTTTTTTCGCCTTTTAATTCGATATCTGTTTCATAGTTAGAAATATTTACGATATCACCATGACG
>CAKUQA010000252.1 GCA_934675225.1 uncultured Candidatus Melainabacteria bacterium
TAATATCAGTATTAACCAACCCTATTTCCTGTTTTAATGCCGAAAATTTTTCTTCTAAACTTCCTACTAAACCATCAGCTCTGTTTATTTTTTCTAAACTCTCCACAACTACAGAAAATCTATTTTCAACAATATCAATATTTTCATTCAAAGATGTGCGAATATTATCTACAGTAGCATTTTCAAGTTCATTTAAAGTATGAATAATTTCATCCATATTTTCTTGTAAAGAAACTAAAGCCTTTTCAGAATTATTATCAACAGAATTTTTAATTTCATTTAATATATCAGAAGCAGAAAGTAACTCTTGCTTAATTTCACCAACCTCTGAAATAGATGTCATTATTTTTTCTTCAGTAGAAGCAGACGTATTGTCCAAAATTTGAGCAAATTCTCTCAACTTATCATGAACATCACCTATTTTTACTTCATAAACGGCTGAACTATCAGTAAGCTTCGCTTCAATTTCAAGTAACTTATCCGTCAATTTACTATCCATTAAAGATTCTGATGATTTTGCAGCTGAATTTAATTCTTCTATATAACTTTTTAAACTACTAACAAGTTCATCAACATGTTCTCTGAAGCTCAAAATGTTTGTAGAAACCTCTGCGACTCCGGATATTTGGGAATTCTTAAAATCTTTAACAGTCGAAGAATATTCATCATGCATTGATTGAATATTTTCGTACATATTTGAAATTTCATTTTTTAATACAACTAAATTTTCTTTAAGCTCAACAGAAATAACATCCGAAATTCCATCAGTTTTAGCAGAAATTTCATTAACAGAGTCTACAACTTTAGATACACAATCAGTAGTTACAAGACTTAATTCGTCTTTTAAATCCTCAACCCTACCACATAACTCATCAATGTTAGCTAAAATCGTTTCTGCATTCTTTCCGGTTTCTCCTTTTAAAGAATCATTCAACAACCCAAGAGAAGTAACTACATTCTCAAGCGACAATTTTACACTTGCAAAAGCAGACGATAAATCTTCCGAAACATTATCCGTTTTTTGTTCAAAATCAGATTTTATATCGTGAATTTCACTAATTAAATTAGCCAGTGCAATATTCAAATCATCAAAATTGTTTTTTACATTAGTGTTGACATTTTCAGTAATTTTTTCTTCTGCAATATTTATATCTTGTAAAATTTTATCCAAAGATTCTTGATTTTTTTGCACAGAAACATTTTGTAACATTTGTAAATTTTCAGCTAAGACTGTTAAATCAGAATTTATTTTTTCAAAATTTTCTCTACGATTTAAATTACAATTATCAAGTCCTAAATCAAATTGAGCCTTTAATGTATTTATTTCGCCTATAATATTTTCATAATTCTGTTTTGAATTCTGATTAAATAAATTTGTATGCTCTTTAACTTCTGAAGATATTTTTTGAGAAAATTCATTTAACCCTTGTTCTACAAAAGATTGAACTTTTTCAAAATTCCCATCCATTGTATTAATTAAAGATAAAATTTCATCAAGTTTTTCTGTGTTATGTGACAAATCAAGGTTCAACACCGCAGAGTTATCAATAATTTTTTGAACAAAATCACCTAAATCTTTTCTAAAATCAGCAAAATCTGACTCTGTTACAACAGTTTGGAAATCTTTTTCTAATTTTTCAAACCTTTCAGAAATCAAAACATTTTCTTGTGCAGAATTCTCGCCGACAAACTCTCTCAAAGAATTTAACACTTCTTGGAAATAAGCTAATTTTTCTTCCAAACTTTTAAAAGATATTTTTGATGGAATTAAATTGATATTATCTGAAAGTGAGTCAATTTTAGAATTTATAGTTCCAACTTGTTCAGAAATTCCAAGTGCTTCAATTTTTTCAACTGTATTTTTAAACAAATCTTCCATAGTTTTGAAAGATTTATTTAACCCCAAATCCAAATCAGCCAAACCAGAATTTAATCCTGCAATCATTGACTGTAATTCCGTTTTATCGGCAATTTTATTAAGTTCTGAACCCAAATTTTCTAAAACAACTTTTTGTCCCAAAAACTCACTTGAAAAATTATCAAAAGTTGCGCTAAAAACATGAAATAAATCCCTCAATTCAGAAGTTTTTGCAATATCGCTTTGAGTTAAAACAATATTACCGAGAATATTTTCAAGAGTACTAAATCTTTTATTTGTCTCGTTTTGTTTGTCATCAACAAGATTTTTCAATTCGGCTAAATAAACTTTTATCAAATCTGTAGCTTCATTATCATCAGCCATCAATTCAAGTTTTGTACTTATTCCGGTCAATGCTTTTTCAAAATTTTCAACATTATGATTATTTTCAACACGCATAGAGTTGAGAATTTCAGCGATTTCGTCTACTGTTAGTGCCATCTGCTTTCACTTTCTTAAAAATATCCCACTATTATCATATATATATTAACAGAAGTATAGCAAATCAGGCAAACATTTAACGATTATTATTACAAATGTAAAGATAAAACTAACCCATTTTAAATTTCAGTGATATAATATGGGGTAGACAAGAGGATAAGAGGTGAAAATGAGCCGAATAGTAATAAATAAAGATAAATGTAAGGCATGTTATTTATGTATAAATGAATGCCCTAAAAAATTGCTTAAAATCAGTAAAGATACAAACAAACTTGGCGTTCACGTTGTAGAGTTTGACGATCCGAACCATGAATGTTTGGGATGTGCGATGTGCGCGGTTAGATGTCCGGATTTAGCAATTACAGAAGTTTATAAAGGTTAATAATCGGAGCATAGCTCAGAAAGATAAATTATATGGCTACAGAATGTTTAACAAATAAAAAAGTATTAACAAAAGGAAATTATGCAATAGCAAATGCAGCAGTACTTGCAGGCTGCCAATGCTATTTCGGATATCCGATTACCCCACAAAGTGAAATTGGGGAATTTATGAGCGGAAAAATGCAAGAATTAAAAAGAGCTTATGTTTCGGCAGAAAGTGAACTTGCAGCAATTAATATGGTTATCGGAGCTGTATCAACA
>CAKUQA010000253.1 GCA_934675225.1 uncultured Candidatus Melainabacteria bacterium
GATTTGTACCCTGCAATTGCTTGTCATATTCAATCAAGATTGGGAATTAAAAAACCTATTCCTGCTTTTGATATTACTGCTGCTTGCTCAGGTTTGATTTATGGTTTGAGTATTGCAAAGGCTTATATTGCATCTGGTATGTACAAAAATATCTTGATTGTTGCAACAGATAACAATTCAAGACTTGTTGACTGGACAGATAGAGGAACTTCTATTTTGTTTGGTGATGGTGCTGGTGCTATGGTTGTTACTCAAGCAGAAGATGGTATTGATGATGTAATTTCAATTGATATCGAAGCTGACGGTAATTATGGCAATTTGATTGAACTTTCATTTGATGGTAAAAATTGTCCGTTAGTTGAACAATATGAAGAAAAACCTAAAGGAATTAGAATGAATGGACGAGGCGTTTATACATTTGTTGCAAAAATATTGCCTCATTATGTAGAAAATCTTGTTGAAAAATCAGGTATGAAAGCTGATGATATCGATTACTTAATTCCTCACCAAGCAAATATTAGAATTATTCAAGCTGTACAAGAAAGACTTGGATATCCTGATGAAAAAGTTGTTACAAATATCAAATATTATGGTAATACTTCTGCCGCTTCAATTCCTATCGCTTTGGCAGAAAGCGTAGAAAAAGGAAAAGTTAAACTTGGAACTACTGCAATTCTTTGCGGTTTTGGTGCCGGTATGACATGGGGCGGTGCAATTGTTAGACTTCGTGAAGGTATTTGCTAAGTATTAAGTGATAATTTTTATAAATATAAAATAGAGTCGAGAGTTTTACTTTCGGCTCTATTTGTTAAGAAATATTTAAAATAGTATATAATTTTTTACTTTTTTGTCAAATATTTTTCACGTTTTGCTTTTATTTTTAATAAGAAAAGTAGAAGGTGTGTGAAAAATGGCAATTACATCAGTCGGCTCAGAAATTTATAAAACTCTTGCAAGTGGAATGAAGGTTTCCACTCGTACTGAAGGCAATAAAGTTTTTACAAAACTTTTTGACAGAGATGGAAAATTACTTATAGATAGAACAAAATCTTTTGAAAGAAATATTGTTGGAAATAAAAAAGTTATTACTAAAAATGAAGAACGTATTGTAAATATAAAAGGTACAAATGGAGAATTAGCTGATTCTTTTGGATTTAAATATTCAGCAGACAGGGTTTATAATAAGGACGGGAAATTTCTTGGTATGCGCGAAACAGAATATAAACCTGGGCGAGTTGCTTATGGTAGTGGTAAAAATCCACTGGAACACATGCACAATATGAAACATGTTACTAAAAGTGTTCCGACTTCTAACCAAGTTTTTAGTTATGTGCCATTTGGTTATTTAAAATCCCCTGTTGCAAAATCTTTTGTAAAAGATATTGTTAATGGTGTTACGATTAGAAAATTTGCTTCTGAGTTAATTGATGGTATGAAGTATAAATACAGGGAATTGCCTGTAGGATGTAGAAAACCTCAATATAATAATACAATTTATAAACAGGCTCATGCTTATTTAGGAGAAGCTGCTACCGGTGGAGATTTTTATGAAACAGGTATGTTCTTGAGAGGAACTCCAACTATTCGTTATAACAAAAAAGGACTTCCTTTGCCTGATGATATAGGGCTTAAAGAATATAACCAAATGGAAAATATGCCTTTAAAAAATATGCGTCAATTGGTTGGCGAAAATAAGCAGTATTTTCAAAATGATATGAATATGTCATTTTAGCCAATATTATTGATATTCCTTTTGATATTTACTTCTAAGGTGTTTAGTGTATAATTCTAAGTAGGTATTTTTAAAAGAGGGATATTATTATGACAAAAAAAATTGCTTTCTTATTCCCAGGACAAGGCTCACAAGCTGTAGGTATGGGAAAGGATTTATACGAAAATTTTGAATGTGCAAAAAAAGTATTTGATACAGCAGACAAAGTTTTGGGTAAAAGTATTACTACATTATGTTTTGAAGGTCCTGATGAAGCTTTGAAACAAACAGTAAATACTCAACCTTGTATTGTTACAATGTCTATTGCTGCTTTAGAAACTTTGAAATCACAATTAGATATTAAACCTGATTTTGTAGCAGGTCATTCTTTGGGTGAATACTGTGCTATGTATGAAGCCGGTGTTATGTCTTTGGATACTACTTTTAAAGCAATTCAAAAAAGAGCTGATTTGATGAGTGAGTCTGCAAAACAATCAGGTGGCTCAGGTGCTATGTCTGCTATTTTGAATGCTCCGGAAGGTGCTTTGGAAGAAGCTTTGAAAGAAGCATCAAGTGTTGGTTATGTAGATGTTGCAAATTATAATTCTCCTGCACAAGTGGTAATTACCGGTGACAAAGATGCTGTTACAAGAGCAGGTGAAATTTTATTGGAAAAGGGTGCTAGAAGGGTTGTTCCACTTCCTGTTTCAGGTGCTTTTCATTCCAAATTTATGGAAAATGCAAGTAAAGAATTCGTTGGTTTTGTTTCTGATTTAGAATTAAATAATGCTTCTATTCCTGTAGTTACAAATGTTGATGCTAAAGCAACTACAGAAAGTGCTGATTTTAGAGCTAAAATGCCAAAACAAATTTGTTCATCAGTACATTGGACTCAAACAATTCAACAAATGGCAAATGATGGAGTAGAAATTTTTGTAGAAATTGGGCCGGGAAAAGTTCTTGCCGGCTTGAACAGAAAAATTGCTCCGGAAGCTAAAATGTTCAATGTATTTGATAAAACTTCTTTGGAAAGCACGGTTGCGGCTTTGAAAGAAGAATTAGCATTGGTGTAAGCTAAATAAATTAAAAAAATTATTTTAATAAAAACAGTCGTTCAAAATGTTCGACTGTTTTTTTATTTATCAGTTAATTCTAATTTGCAATTAATAATTTCTGCGATGAGTTTCATTTCTCGATAAGTAATAGTTTAGTTTCTGAGTTTGTTTGATAAGTTTGCTAATGAATATGGTTTGCCTAATTTTTGTTCTAATCCCTCTGCAACAAAT
>CAKUQA010000254.1 GCA_934675225.1 uncultured Candidatus Melainabacteria bacterium
GCATAAGCTATTCCCAAATCAATATAACCACCAGCAATATCAGGTGCATTTTTTATATAATTTTGAGCTTCTTTTAATTTCCTCAAAGATATTTGATTTGAAGTTCCCAAAATAATCGGACTGTATATTAAACCGTTTGTTTTAATGTCTTTTTGTGGAACATTCGTTATTGTAGGTAACATTTTGTACAAAAGTTTAATTGTACTTATATCTTGTGCTGATAAATACTGAAAAGAACTCCTGTATGGCGCATAATAGCTGTTTGTTGCACTGTCGGTCGACATATACATTAAATCTTCTGTACTGTAACTATGTCCCATAATTCCGAGAGCATGTCCAATTTCATGTAAAATTGTGTTGTACATTTCCTTATCAGAAAAGAAGTTTCCATTCGGATCAGTAGTGTATAAAACAATTTTCATGTTGTTCAAAATTTCTCCTTTGTAATCAGGAGTTGTAAAACCTACGACATATTTACAACTGTCACCATTACATATATCAGAAGGAGTTTGTTTTATTTCTATAATTATATCTGCGTTATTGGAATTATTAGTTGTCGCAAAGGTAATAAATCCTGTTGATGATTGCCATTGAGAAAAAGCTTTTAATATTTCTGATTGGTAATAAGGAGGGATTGTAGTACCGCTGTTATTTATAATTGAAACCTTTAACGGAAATTTATTTATATCCCAACGAAGAATTCCCTTGTCAAAAGGGGCTTGTTCTATATAATTTTCTCCAATATTAGCCAAAATTGCTTTTTGCCAATCATCAATTTGGTTTTGGGCAACTTGTTGAGCACTATCTTTCTGGTTGCCGGTAGCAATTTCAAATACTTCTTTTTGAATGGTAATACTTGGTGCTAAATTGGTTAAAGTATTTACATAATAATATCTATAGTCGCTGTTATGCGGGTTGAAAAATACTGCATTTTTAAAATTTTTTCTTGCAGCAACATAATCTTTTTGACTAAAAGCATTTTGCCCTTGCCAATAATAGAATGACGGCATAAGCTTAAAAACCGTTCCAAATACAATTGCAAATGTACATATTAATATTGTAAGTTTTCTGTCATTATTGTTTGTTGTCATCCTTAATCCCTTTATCTATTTCAAGGATTTTCGCAAGAGAACGTGTGTCCCCTTTAAGTTTAAAGTATTCTGCAAATTTTGGGGTTGTTTTCAAATTAAAACTTCTACCGTTTTTATCTCTTGTTTTAGAAACTAATCCTTTTTCAACAAGTTCTTGAACATGCTCATAAGCTGTGGAACCTCTTAATTCTTTTAAATCAGTTTGTCTGATAGGTTCTTTTAATGCTATAACTGATAAAGTTCTTAGTACTGCAGGTTTTAAATCTACTGGACAAAGTAACTCTACCAAGTCCATATAATCTTCTTTTACTTGTAATATATAGCCATTTTCATCATCTATTTCTAATGCTCCATCTCGTGATGAATAATCCATTATTAATTCTAAAATAGCTTCTTCTATTACTTCTTTTTCTTCTCCAAGAATAACTGCAATTTCTTCTAAAGAAACTGCTCTTGCTGTTATAAATAAAACAGCCTCAATTCTGGATTTCAACTGTTCCATTTTCATTTTTCTCTCCACCTTTTACTACATACAAATCTGAATAAAATTCATCCTGTTGTAATTCATAATCTGTTTCTGCTGTTAAGAATAATAATGCGATATACGCACTAATTCTATCCATACCCAGCAAAGTAAGTTCATTTAATTCTATTTTATCATTTTTTTCAAAAATTTGAGATAAATTTTCTTTTAAAGACTGAACACAACTTTCAATATATTCTTCATGTGCAAGATTGACAATATCATTTGGTGTTAACCTTGAATATGATTGAACTCTTCTTTTTGCTCTTTCATGCGCACTTTTTAATGATTGTTTATGCTCTAATTTTTCATAGAACTGTAATTGTCTAATCAAATCTTTTAAGGTAACAACTCTATTATGGTTTAAACGAACACTGGTTCTTCTTTGTAAAACTTCATCAATTGAAATTACATTATTAGTCGGAACATAATCATCCTCTCCATAATCTACAATAAAACCATCGTCATCATATTCAAGATTATTTTCAGCTTCTTCTGTATCAAATTGATTTATATCAATTCCTTCAAGAACATTTGATTTCAGTTTTAACAAAATTGCTGCAAAAAGAAATGTTCGTCCTGTTACCCTAAGGTTCTGAGTTTTTAAATTAATCATGTGAGCAAGATATTTATCTGTTACATCAACAATATCAATATTCCAAGGATCTATTTTGCCGGCTTTAGCCATATCAACTAAAATGCCAATCCCTTCGCTTTTTGTTTTCCCGTCTTTTGTTAATCCCAAATCAGGCAAATCCATATTATAACTTAATGTTGCTACTTCTGTACTCATATCCTTATTCTTCGTCTCTTAATTTAATACCGGTAACTTTAGTAATCCCTTTTTCTTTTTGTGTTACACCTAAAGTTCTATTAGCTGATTCTATCATAGGTCGTCTGTGACTAACTACTATAAATTGCGTATCTTTTGATTGATTTTGTACCATTTGCGCAATTCGTTCAACGTTCATTGTATCCAAACTTGCATCAACTTCATCAAATGCATAAAATGGTGATGGCATATAACGCTGAATAGCAAAAACAAATGCTAATGCTGTTAAAGATTTTTCTCCACCTGACATACTTTCCAGTCTTTGAAGCTTTTTATCTCTCGGTTGGGCTTCAATAGTCATACCTCCGGATAACGGATCGTCAGGACATTCTAATTTTAGTTCGCCTTCCCCTTCTGATAGTTGGTGGAATACTTCTTTAAAGTTTTCGTTTATGTGGTTATAAGTTTTCATAAACGTTTCTTTTTTCAACTGCTCGTACCCCTGCATTCTTTCTAAGATTTCTTTGCGTTCCTTAGAAAGTGTTTCAATCTGTTCTTTCAGTTCGCTTTGACG
>CAKUQA010000255.1 GCA_934675225.1 uncultured Candidatus Melainabacteria bacterium
CTTTCGGTAAAGACCTAGGTAAATTAACTAAGAAAATATATAAAGATATAGCAGGAGGTTATAAAAAACTAGTAGAAAATAGTTATAAAGGCTTTAACCAATTTACAAAAATCGGAGTTGGTGTATTTATAACCTTACCTATCACTTGTACAGCCTTGAATTGGGTATATCCGAGATTTATGGATATGTTCTTCCCTGAACTTTCAGGAGCTAAAGAAGCAAAACAGGAAGCAAAAAAGATTGGAGGTAACAAATAATGAGTGGACTTCAATCAATTGGAAATACAATTAAAACAGGAATTGCAAAATCTTCAAATTTAAAACCAGTAAAAAAAGTATGTAGTAAATTTGCAAATATCCCAGAAAGTGCATTAGCAACAGCAACTGTAACTTCTATCATTTTGAAAGATGGTATCGGTTGTGCGATGTACGTAACTCAAAGTTTAAATAATGACAAAATTCCTGAAAAGAAAAGAAAATTCGTTGCAGCATTAGACTTAACAAACGGCGTATTGATGATTGGCGCACAAATCGCGATGTTCTTTGCGATGAGAAAATACTCCGGCCCTATCTTCAAAAAGATATTTAACAAATCATTCAATGCAACAAGCAAAGCAAATACTATTTCAAGAATGCGTATGGAAGATATCAAAAAAGGTGGTCATACTTGCAAAAAACAAACAATTGCAAAAGACTTTGACAAGTGTGAAAAAGGCGCATTAGATTTATTCAAGTTTGTTGCAGATATCGCAGCCGCTACAATCGTTGGTAAACGTATAATTGTTCCATTAGTTGCAACTCCTTTAGCTAAAAAAGTTGAAAAGAAACTTGATACTAAAAAAGGTCAAGCTTCAAATGATACACAAAAAGCTAAAAACGAAACAACTCCTGCTAAACCGGAACAAAAAGCTGTTGAAGCGGCTCCAAAACTTGATGTTGTAAGCAACAACACAAATACTTCAACAAACTTGTTAAGCAAATACAATAAATAAAAAAAACAATTTAAATAAAATAAAAAAAGCAGTTGATAAATTCAACTGCTTTTTTATTATACATTAATTTACAGAAAATTACTCTTTTACATGGTCTAAAGCCATTTCCAAAATAACTTTAACATGGTTATCTATCAAAGAATAATAAACATTTTTCCCCTGCTTTTCTGCCTTTACAAGTTTTGCCGTTCTCAAAATCTTTAACTGGTGAGAAACAGCAGACTTTGTCATATCCAAAAGAACAGCCAAGTCATTTACGCACAACTCAGCTTCTTCCAACGCCCACAAAAGCCTAATTCTTGTACTGTCACCCATTACTTTAAAAAAATCCGACAAATCATATAACTCTGTCAAATCCGGCATATCAGGTAATATTTTTTCCACTAATTCAGGATTTATCGCTTCACAATCAGTTTTTCTAATTTCCATAATCCTATTATAGTTTAATAATTGTTCAATTGTCAAACTTTTGTAACAAATCAATATCTAGCACTTGACAATTGAATAGTTGTTCAATTATAATATTGATATAGAAAGAGGTTATTATGTGCGAACACGAACACAATCATGAAGAAGAAAACTCTAGCATTCAGTATCTCAAAATCACAATTGCAATAGTACTGTTTATTGGTGCAATCTTATTAAAACCTACAGGATTATCAAAAATTTTAATCTTTCTCACTGCATATTTAATTGCAGGTAGCGATGTTTTGCTCAAAGCTATAAAGCACATTATTAAAGGAAAAATTTTTGATGAAAATTTATTAATGACAATTGCAACAATTGGAGCTTTTGCAATCGGAGAATACCCTGAAGCCGTAATGGTTATGGTATTATACCAAATTGGTGAAGCACTACAAGACGGTGCTGTTGAAAAATCTAAAAAATCTATATCAGAGTTAATGAATATTCGTCCTGATTATGCAAATGTTGAAATTAATGGGAAATTAGTAAAGAAAAATCCGGAAGATGTAAAAATCGGAGACACAATTATAGTAAAATCCGGTGAAAAAATTCCACTAGACGGACTTATTGTTGATGGCTCAGCAAATATTGATACATCTGCCTTAACAGGTGAAAGTGTTCCTCGAATATTTAAAACCGGCGACAACGCAATTAGTGGCTGTATTAATACCAACGGACTTTTGACTATTAAAGTTAATAAAGAATTTGGGGATTCAACTGTTTCCAAAATACTTGAACTTGTCGAACATGCAAGTTCTAAAAAAGCTAAAACCGAAAATTTTATAACAAAATTTGCCAAATATTACACACCTGCAGTTGTTTTTGGAGCAATTGCATTAGCAATATTACCACCATTAATTATAAATGGAGCACATTTTAATATATGGCTTCAAAGAGCACTAACATTTCTTGTAATATCTTGTCCATGCGCTCTTGTAATATCTGTTCCTTTAGGATTTTTCGCAGGAATAGGCGGAGCTTCTAAATCCGGGATTTTAATAAAAGGAGCTTGCTATATCGAAGCATTATCAAAACCTTATGTTACTGCTTTCGACAAAACAGGAACTCTTACCAAAGGAAGTTTTAAAGTTACTTCAATTGATCCTGTAAATAACATTAGTTCAGAATATTTATTAAAAATAGCTGCTTATGCAGAAAACTATTCAACGCACCCAATAGCGACTTCAATAAAAGAAGCTTACCAAAAAGAAATTGATACAAATATAATAACTAATGTCAAGGAAATCGCCGGAAATGGGGTTTCTGCAGATATAAACGGAAGCCAAATACTTGTTGGAAACAATAAATTAATGCAAAGTTACAACATTAATACAGAAAAAACTTCTCATTCTGGAACAATAATTTATATTGCAGAAGACCAAAAATATATTGGCAGCATTACAATTTCTGATGAACTCAAACCTGACTCTAAAGAAACAATCTCAGACTTGAATTCTCTTGGAATACAAACAGTTATGCTAACAGGCGACAACAAC
>CAKUQA010000256.1 GCA_934675225.1 uncultured Candidatus Melainabacteria bacterium
TTCTGAAGTCTCAATGCCTTCTTATAAAACCCAGCCTCCATATAGCACAGTGATAAGTTGTTTGCCACCTCACATGATAAAATGTTATTTCTATCTATTTTTTTATTAAAATTACCAAATAATAAACTCTCCAGATATTCTGTTGCTCTTTCTATATCACCAATAAAGCTGAGATTTAAACCAATTCTATTTTTCACATTATTTAATTTCTTTTCATTTTTAACTTCCTGATAATACTGCTCTACAACATATAATTTGTTAACAGCCTCATAATAATGTCCTGTCTTTTCAAGTACCCTGGAATATTCATCTTCTACCAGAATCTGAACTTCCTTCCTAACAGAATTCTCTTTACATGACTCTAAAGCCTGCTCAAATTTCTCTTTTGAAACTTTAAATTCCTCTATATCCATATATAGTGTTGCTTCATCAACTAAACATCTAATCCATTTTTCCTTGTCTCTTTTGAAAAATGTTTTACATTCTTTAAGCATGTCCAATAAAACAGAATTTTCTCTAAATCTGTATATTTTAAATAATATTCTTTCTATTTTATATAAATACCCATTTAGACTGTCATTTTGTATATCCAATTGTATGATGTTTCTCAAGTTCCATTCAACTTGTTGACATATTGTCACATCATGAGCAGCTTTTATCGTTTGTACATATGCCAATATATTTTTCCACCAGTTTTCATTTAAACTATTCGGTTCTGACGTATATTTTAGTTTAAATTCCACATTCGGAATGGCATACTCTCCATTTAAGAAGATATACTTTTTCATAATATATTCTTCAGCTTTAGCGTCTCCAATCAGTTTTCTAATTGCATTAATGTGGATCCCCTTTGAGCACAAATTTAAAATAATACTGATGTCTTTATCTTCTTTTGCTATATCGACAAATCCTCTACTTCGAATTTGTTCCACTGTCACCTGATTGAAATAACACAACTGCATAATCTGATATATATTATAAAAATTATATCCACTAATACAGAGTATTTCTTCTCTATCCTTATCAGAAAAAACAGTTTTAGGAAACTCATTCTCTAAATAACAGATGTAATTTAATGCCAGATTCTCCGAAACAGAAAAATCAAAATTTTTTATATTCCAGTTTTTTCTGCCAAAATATATGCACTTTAAATTTAATTTACGGAATAGTTCTGCCTCAACTATATACTCCGGATTTTTTACAAATAATAATATTTTTTTATCATTATATGTAATAAGTTTTTCCAAGTCCCTCTTATCTCTGATACTCAGTATTACATCATATCCTGCGTAAACTATATATGTATATTGAGAAATTATAACATCCTCGATTTTTTCATCCGGCAATGTAATATTTAATTTGTTTTCTTTCAGTAGTATATTTGAAATTTTTTCATATAATTGATGTAATTGATAATAAAAAAATCCCTTCTCATATACTACATTACATACTTTTTTGCAATTATATTATCTATATCAGCCACAAACTTGTCACATTTCATTTGCCAAATACTGACTTTATTTTGAGATATTCCCATCCATTCTGTAACCTGATCGTTAAGAGAATTCAACTTATCTTTGTCTGTTATAACCATGCTCTGATGATTTCTTAAAATATACTCTAAATCTTTTGTTGTAAGCGGTGGTACAAGAATCGGTATATGCTCCAATGTATTTGCCCAAACAGCTCCCAATTCACATTGACACATATGACTGTTGTAGAAATTCGTAGTCAGCACAAATAAGACCAACGTCTCCTCTGTAAGTTCCTCCCGTATAGCATCCAACCAATTTGCACCCAATTTAATTCCATATCCTTCAAATGATGAGCAAAAAATTTGTTCACTCTTTACACCCATGCCTTCTATAAGTGCAATTAATTCACCTACTATTTCCTTGTCCTCTGATGAATGACTAATAAATATCTTCTTCATAATACATAATACCTCCATGACATTATTTTGTTTCTTTAATACATAGGCCAAATTGGTTTAGCTTCTGATTACTGCAGTAACCTATAGATCACCTGCAAGTTTTAATTAAAGAATTCGAAGATCAAAAATTAATCTTTGTCAAATTTTTTTCAATCCTGCCAACATCAAAACCCACCAACGCAGTAAAAATTACACTAAATATAATTTTACCTATTTCTTCTAATGATCCCCATGTCAACTAGGAAACATGTCCAAAGCCGGCCAATCCATAGATGGCTATCGCAATAATAACAAACAGTATTCCATTAACCCATTTTTTGTATTGTAATATCTGAGAATTTTTTTCTGTATAATGTTCTATTTCCTTGTTCTGCCATTCTATACGTCTACTATGATTCTCTGTTTCAAGTTCATAACATAATCAATCACTCTTAAGATTTTATATATCATGTCAATGGCAGCCTTGGGAGAAGTAACAATCTCAGCCTCATAATTTTTTTTAATATTTCATTTTCTTTGAAATTCATCAAGTTAAACAACGTACACCCACATATTAATTCTTTTTGCTCTATACTATGAATAAGTTCATAATGTCCATTATCTCCAGGTACTTCATAGGGTCTGACCCCAATGTGGACCCCAATGTGTGTAGATGACAAAAACACAGATTTTCTTGCAGAACTTCTACCCTTTACCATTATTCTTGACATGCAATATGATTTAATAAAGAAAAATTTTCCTTTTCTGTCCTTATTTCATATGCAGTATCAGTTACTGCAATTTCTATATCGCCATAACATTTTCTATTAAATTCATTTGCATTACAATGACAAAGACTCGTGAATTCTGTACAATAAACTTTTATATTTTTTTCTTTCAAAAGCTCAATTGTTTGCATGTCGGGATGCTTATATTTTTTATTATCACCGGACGATATGATAACATCTCTAGGTTGCAAAATTTCTAGTATTTGTTTCAACCCGATTCCACTTTTTTCATCATAAAAAGCTC
>CAKUQA010000257.1 GCA_934675225.1 uncultured Candidatus Melainabacteria bacterium
ATCCTCCTGTGCTGACAATTCTGGTGTGTTCTACACTTACATTAAGTATACCAAATCGACAGAAGGTTTGCAACAGAAGCCTTTTACATGTATTATCAGTTTATTCCTTTAAAAGCTCTTTAATATATTTTTTCATATCATCTATCCGATTTTGGGACAGTAAAAAGGAGAGTGCCTGTAAATGATTATTCATATCATGATTTTGCCTGCGCAGAAGAATATTTTGTTCCTGATATTGTTTGTAAATAAATATTTGTTTTTCAATTCGCTTCTTTTTTTCTTTATTAACCCGAATCTGTTTTAAGATGACTGGAATTTGAGTCACCGCATGCAAAAATAAAAGGCTTAAAACAAATAGAATAAAAAACAAGAGAATCCAGCCGGTCATTCCGAATAATTCAGGTAAAAAGATAAGAAATCCATTTGTACATAATACAGGAAGCAGAATCATTTCCACAAACGTTGTGAGATGAATAAACCGAATATATCTTTTCCATAATAGAGGAAAGAGAAAGTTAAATGCTATTTCGGCAAGGGCAACAGGTAAAAAGAAAATAAGTATAGTAGATACTTTTTGATTAGGAACATTAATATACGGGGTATAGTGAAGACCGAATAATTTTTCGCAGATTCCTTTCCAGTAAAGAGAACAAATAACAATCTCTAAGATACCATCAAAGAAAATCAGGATAAAAAACAGCGATAATTTTTTTAAGAAAGATTCTTTGGTAAATAAAAAAATTGTGATGAGAAGAGCGAGGTAAAAAAGAAAGCTTCTCATTCCAGACTGTACATTGGCTGTTGCAATTTCATATAGAAAAGGAATAAATAGAAAAAGAAAACTAAAAAGGTAATACATAAATTCTCGAATACGCAAAGGCAGAATCTGCCCAATGGCAAAACTTAATGAGAATCCTATAAAAAGCTGAACGGCTGCTACAATATAAATATAAACTGGTGTAAAATCAAACATTTGGTTTAAAGTCATAAAAAATCCTTTCTTTACCATTTTAATCGTTAGAATTAGAGCGTGTTTGAAAAATCATTCCTGCAATCTGCATACCTCAATCTGCAAAAAGCATTTTTCAAATATATTCCAAGATAAAACATAGTCGTTTGCGGTGGTATTATAAAAGATAACGAAGCATTATACGAGATTCAAAAATATTTCCCCGATCTTCCCACTCGCAAAATCCATCATAAGATTTTACAATCTCTTCAATGATAGATAATCCAAATCCATGAGAAAGGGAATCTGATTTTGTTGTTTTTCTTGCTAATGAGTTAAAAATCAAGGCTGTTTCCTTTGTATTTTGCATGAAGATAATTAAGAAATCCCCCTTATAATCAATTGATAATTCAATTTTAGGATTTAACGAGGAAGCCATCTGGCAACTTTCTATGGCATTATCAAGTAAATTTGAAAACAGACTAATTAAAACAGAAGAAGAAAAATCATTCTTTTCCGGAAACAAAATCGTATATTCAAAGGAAATATTATGTTGGATACATTCTGATTTTTTGCTTTGTAAAATACCATCAACGATAGAGTTTGTACAGCAAATGATATCTGCATTTTTAAGAGGAATCTGTTCACCGAGTATTTTTTGTGCAGTTGCTAAATCATTTTGCTCTAAAAGTATGTAAAGGTTTTTTAATTTTTGGGTAAAATTATTTTTATGAAGTTTGAGCTGCTTATGAGTAAACTGTTCTATTTCGCGTTGCTGCTTTGAACTTTCTTCTGTAGTTTCTAACGTAGAAAGAGAAGTTCCTGTCCGGTGCTCTCTTAAAGATGCAAGAAAGATATTTAGTGGGAAAATAAGAAGAAGCGCATAAGAAATCATCATGCATAGGAATGAGCGAGGTGACTTAGCGGAACAAAAATAAAATAGAACCACAGATTCTGAACAGGCAATAAGAATTGAAAGAAAAATCATATCTTTTTTATGCATCATTAAAGCTCTCCTTTCGCTTCTTCATTTGTAAAATACATCCCATCTGCCCATATACATCTGGCAAATGTCTTTTTTAAACTTTCGTAACAAGTTCTGCTGACTGGAACAAAAGTATCGTTTGATAAGATAGCATGGTGACGGTCTAAATTAACGATGTGCCGTCCATTTACGATATAGCTTCGGTGAGATGGACAAAACCAGGGACATAAACGTTCTAAAAGAGAATCCATCTTTTCTGGTGTCTGATAGATTGTATCTGTGGTATGAATATTTGTAGTACGCATAATTCGTTCTAAATATAAAATCTTACTTTGTGCAATACGAATATGCTGCTGCTTTGATTGGATAATCAAATAGTACTGATTTATCTTTGCTATCTGCTGTATGGCCTTTTTTAATGCGGTTGAAAGATAGGTATCTATATCTTTCTTTAAAATATAGTAAATATGTGATGTCTCATAAACAGAGGTAAAATAGTTTGTATAATTTGTAATATATATAATCTGACAGTCTGGATGCCAGGCGTTAATCTGTTTTGATGCCTCAATTCCAGAGGAAACATCAAATTCGATGTCCATAAAGATAATATCAAACAGCTTGTTTTCATTATGAATAGAAAATAGTATATCTTTTATGTGATAAAATACAGAAACTTCCGCTTCAATAGGGCAGCATTGTTTTACTTTTTCTGAGATTTCCTGCGCGGTAATCTCATTGTCATCACAGACAGCAATTGAAATCATAAAATAGTCCTTTCATGTAAAATACATTTTTTATTAAAAAATATATCATTGTTTTTAAATGATGTATATATTATATAATACTTTTTCTTATTTACAAGCAGGGAATATAGAAAATGTGGTTGTTCAAGACATAAAATTTACATTTCGTGCAATAGTACTTGAAAAATATAAGAAAAAACATATAATACAGAATGTACTTTGCATTTTGCATAACCC
>CAKUQA010000258.1 GCA_934675225.1 uncultured Candidatus Melainabacteria bacterium
ATTATGAAGGATGCGTAATTCTCTGGTTATTAAATATGTATTAATAAGAATTACAAAAGCAAAAACAATCCAAGCAACAGAAAAAACAAACAATAATGAAGCCCTTGTTGTTGATGAAATTTGACTTATTATACTTCCGGAAAGTCCAACGGTAACAGAGCCTACAGTGTTTCCTTTAGCCGTTATTATTGGGGAACTTACAATTATATTAGGTGTTTTAAGATTTGAAGTCGCAACAGTTCCGGACTTATATAACAACTTGCCATTAGAGTCTCTAAATTCTATAAAAATAATATCACTATGTGACTCTACTATTGTATCAGCATGCGTTTTTAGAATTTCACGACCTTTTGAGTTTGAAAAATTTCCAACAAGTTCAGTACATTCAATAGCTAATGCTTTTGATACTATTTGTCCAAAGTTTTGGTATCCTTCATTGAGTTTTTTTTGAATATTAAAAATTGCAAACACAGCTATAGCTACAATTAAAATTGTACTAAGCAATAAACCCGAAATAATAAGACGGTTTTGTGTTGTTAAGCTCACCTGTTTTGTCATAGTAAAATTATACCACTCCGTATATGTCTAAGCAAGTATTTAATCAATAATATCAGCTAAATCAAATTTAATAATTTTTGATAATTCTTCAAGACTCATTTCTATTTGATAACCGATTTTCCCTCCACTAAACATTATTGTTTCAAAATTTTGTGCTGATTTATGAATAGTTGTAGTGAAAAATTTTTTCATTCCGATTGGAGAGCAACCCCCATGGACATATCCTGTTAAGGGAAGAAGTTCTTTAGATTTTATCATTTCTACGGACTTTTCTCTAACAGTTTTAGCTGCCTTTTTTAGGTTTAATTCTTTCGCAACAGGTAACATAAAAACATAATGTTTTCCTGTTTTTCCAACTGTGACAAGAGTTTTAAATACTCTATCCGGATTTTGATTTAATACAGATGCAACTTCTACTCCGCTTATGGCATCAGTACCTGTATAGTTATAAAAATTATATTTTATTTTTAATTTTTCAATTTCCCTGATAGCATTTGTCTTGTGTTCCATTTTAATAGCTCCTAAAAAACTACCCTCTACCATCGGTTGAGGGTAATTTTTATATATTATATTAAATTAACCTCGTTCGCATATAGTTCTTGCTGCATGAACTCCTGAAGCTGAAGCTTGAATTAAGCCTCTAGTAACTCCGGCTCCATCTCCAATTGCGAATAAGTTTTTAACTCCTTCTGTTTCAAGTTTGTCTGTTAATTTTACTCTTGCGGAGTAGAATTTAACTTCTATACCATATAATAATGTGTATCTTGAAGCAGTTCCCGGGCAAACTTTATCAAGTGCTTGTAACATTTCAATAATACTTGTCATTTGTCTGTAAGGTATAACCAAGCTCAA
The DNA here is from genome assembly GCA_934675225.1 of uncultured Candidatus Melainabacteria bacterium. Lineage (GTDB taxonomy): Bacteria > Cyanobacteriota > Vampirovibrionia > Gastranaerophilales > Gastranaerophilaceae > Stercorousia. Next base: position 1,411 of record CAKUQA010000258.1, read on the forward strand.
ATCACCTGGGGTTGCACAAGTTAATGTTGGTTTTATAATACTGGATTTAATTCTTTCAGGAGTTGAACGTCTGCCATCCAGTAAATCTCCAAACCTTTGTACCAATATTCCTCCTGCTAACATGTTTGCTAATCTTGCAATATGTTGACCGTATTGAATAGGTTCTTTGAAAGGTTCTGTAAATTTTTCACTTACCAGTAATGCAAAGTTAGTATTATTGGTTGTTTTTTCAGCATAACTATGTCCGTTAACTGTTGAAATTCCGTTATAATTTTCTTGAACAACTTCTCCATTCGGGTTCATACAGAATGTTCTAACTTCATCCCCAAATGTTGGAGAATGATAAATTAATTTTGATTCGTATAATTTGTCTGTTAATGGCTCAAATACTGGAGCTGGAAGTTCTACTCGAACCCCAACATCAACAGCATTATTAACCATTCCGATTTTGTGTTTTGCAAATTCTTGAGTTAACCAGTCTGCTCCTTCTCTACCCGGAGCTACAATTGTGTATTCTGCATTAATTGTTTCTCCGTTATCAAGAACAATTCCTTTAACCTGTTCACATTCAACAATTAATGATTGTGCAGATACATTATTTAAAATTGTAATTCTGTCATTTAAATAGTCTTGCATATTTTTCAAGACATTAAGACTTCTTTCTGTCCCCAAATGTCTTACAGGTGAGTGGACAAGTTTTAATTCTGCAAGCACTGCTTGTCTTTCCAGTTCTTGAAAAACTTTCATATCAGTTCCAAATACTTCATCTGTTGCGCCATAATCCAAATATAATTGATCCGCATAAGCTATTAGGTTTTCAACTTGTTTCCTATCCATATAGTCAACCAAGTGTCCTCCAACATCAGGAGTTAATGTTAATTTGCCGTCAGAAAAAGCTCCTGCTCCTCCCCATCCGCATAAAAGTCCGCATCTTTTACAAGTTGGACATTTTGCATAGCCTTCTCGAAGCAAACATTTTCTTTTTTCAATTCTTTGACCTTTTTCAATTAAAACGACTTTCCAATCAGGTTTGAGTTTTGTAATTTCTAAAGCGGCAAAAATACCTGCCGGACCAGCTCCAATAATAGCTACATTGTACATTTCATATCTCCAATACTTAAATTTAGTCAACCAATTAAATTTAACTTAAACAAACAGTATTTTAAAGTGTTTGTGAAGAATTTGTTAAGCATTGAGAAATACTAAAATTCAGTATTTTAATTTTGCAAACTTTCTTTAAATGGTTTATTTTTAGATTGTTTAGCATGCTCAATATTAGAGAGTAATTCTTTCGTGTCATCGTTATTTGTAATATTTTGTGCGTCTGTTGCATATTTTGAAGCTAAATCCAATTTATTGTGATTCATATTTATTACAGCAAGGTTATAATAAATAATATATTTATCTCCATCAGATTTTGCCAGTTCTTCGGCTTTATTTAGCGCTTTAACTGCTTCACTGTACTTTTTTAGTTCTGCATAAGCT
>CAKUQA010000259.1 GCA_934675225.1 uncultured Candidatus Melainabacteria bacterium
TCATACAACTAATCAGAGATTTTAGAGTTTCAAAGTCAGAAAAAGACAGTTTGTAACGCAAATCTTCCATGTTATTTGCCAGGAATTCCATAATAATTGTTTTATTGTCGAAAACAAGGTTTGCGAAATAATCAAAAGACTCTTTCGATTTAATTCCCTCAAGATAGACAATATCCGGAGATTGGAATTCGATAAATCTGGAAGCTTTATCCATATTAAATCCGACATTTTCATTCAATTCGCATTGATGAACATTTTTCAGAGTATATTTGGCAATACTTTCTAATGTCATAATATTTTTGTTCTTGTTAGCAGCTTCCAGCAACAATGAATAAATTATGTGAGTTTTTCCACTCAATGGAGAGCCACAAACAATTATAATTCCAGGGTTGTTAAGTGCTGATTTTATTACTTGGAGATTACTTTCTGATTTAATTATTTTATTCAAAGCTTTTGGAGGTTTGTAAATTTTTAAGAAAATTCGTTCTCCCATAATGGTCGGGAATGTTGAAATACTGGCAGTAACTTCCATGTCATCAACTTTGAATATTAGTTTTCCAAGCTGAGGAACTTCTGAAACAGAAGCATCGAGTTTGGCAAGATTTTTTAGTTTAGCTGTAAAAGGAGCAGTCAAGACAGATGGGATACTTCCTTTTCCTTGCAGTTCCCCTTCTTTTTTGAAATTAACCGAAAATCCTTCGTTTTCTCTTTGAAATGTGACTTCATGCACATTTTCTAAGATAGCTTGTTTTAGTATTGCTCTAATAATTTTTTGAATGTGGTTGTCTGACAAATCTTCACTATGCAATTCATCACGCCAATCATACTCAATACCTGCTTCTATATAAATTTTTCCAACCGCTTCATCCTCTTTGTAATATTCATTAATTTTTTTTAGAATACTTTTTTCGGAAGAAATTACAGGTTCTATAGAACATTCCGCAGATTCAATAATTTTGTCAATTGCGAACAAATCCAAAGGGTCAGCCATTGCAACTGTTAGGGTATCTTCAATTTTGAAAAGAGGAATAATTCTAAATTTTTTTGCATCTGAAAAATTTATGAATTTTAAACATTTTGTATCGAGGGTGTAGTCATCTAAATTAACATAAGGGATATGTAATTTAGCCTCTAAAAATTTAAGTATAGTTTCTTCTGTTAGCGTTCCCGAATTTATTAAAGCTTGACCTATATTAATATTTTGGGCTTTTGCTATTTCTTCAGCTTGTTCTATGGTCTCGTAAGCGACAAGCCCTGTGCGAACGAGATCGTATTTTAGCTTTTCAAGAGTTTTGTTTGTAACTGTTGTTTCCATAATCAATTTATTTTAAATATTGTTCAACTTTCTTTACTATTTCGTCTAATTCAAATGGTTTTGTTATATATTCATCAGCACCGGTTTCTTCCCCGATTAATTTATCTTCTTCTTGGGTTCTTGCGGTAACCATTAATATTGGTATGTTTTTATATTTAGTATCATATTTTAGTAGTCTGCTTATTTTAAAGCCGTTAATTTTAGGCATCATAACGTCAAGAATAATCAAATCCGGAACTAATTCTTTAGCCAATCTTAGTCCGTCTTCTCCGTTATAAGCGCAATAGCACGTAAAATCTGCGGCTTCAAGTACAAATTTTAAGCTTTCTACAATATCTTGTTCGTCATCAACAATAAGAATTTTTTTCATACTTTCCCCTAATCTGTTTTATAAAAATATTATAGCATATTAAAAAAGCTTTTCTAAATTGTTAAATTATGTAAAATGTAACTGATTAGAATGTCTAAAGTTGTGCAGTAACTTTGCTGACCGGAATAATAAAATAGAACTTAGAACCTTTATTAATCTCACTATCGCACCAGATTGCTCCTTTATGAGCATCAAGAAGTTGTTTGGCAATAGGAAGTCCTAAACCTGTTCCTCCCGCTTTTCTTGATAAAGAGTTTTCAATTTGCGCAAATTTGTCAAACGCATGCAGTAAGTTTTTGGAGTCTATTCCTATGCCTTCATCTTCAACGCAAACTTCAACGTATTCTCCTTCAAGGTTTTTGATGCTATCTTTGAAATATTCATTAATCCGAATGTTTTCAGCGTTAACAATTCTGGAAGAAATTGTAATTGTTTTGCCCTCAGGAGTAAATTTGATAGCGTTAGAGACTAAGTTCGTTAATACTTGTTCTAATCTCCTTGAATCAGCTGTAATGTCGGGAATATTTGAACATTCATTTGTTGCTAAAATTAGTCCTTTTGCTTTTGCAACTTCTGCTAGTGCTGATTTTACGTAGTTTATTACGGTATTGATATTAGTAGGAGCAAAGTGGAAATCCATTTTTCCGGCTTCTATTTTAGATAAATCGAGCAGGTCGTTGATAATTCCGGATAATCTTTGTACGTTTCTCATGGCCATTGTTAAAAATTTATCTGATGCTTGAGTTATTTCTCCGCATCTTCCACTCATTAAAATGTCAAGAGAATTTTTTATAGATGTTAGTGGAGTTCTTAATTCGTGGGAAACAATTGATATAAATTCTGATTTAAGACGTTCTAATCTTTCTAATTTTGCATTTGTTTCAATGATTTCTTGATATAATGTAGCACTTTTTAATGGTAGTGAGACTTGTTGCGCAATAGTTTGGAAACAAGTTGCATCTTCTGAAGTAAAGGATGTTTCTTTAAATATTTCGATGCAACCAAAAAAGTTTTCCCCAAGACTGATTGGTGCAAACATATTGTCGTACTGGAACATTGTAAATGTAAATCTGCTTGCAGGATATTTTATGTGCTTTTCAACTTTTAATGTTTCAATGTCAAGCGTACAGGGAGGAACTTTCCTTTCAAACAAAGAATTGAAG
>CAKUQA010000260.1 GCA_934675225.1 uncultured Candidatus Melainabacteria bacterium
GCTATACATACTGTTCCCATGTGAGGAAATGCTACTTTTACTTTTTTATTTTCTTTACTCATTTTTATATCTCTTATTATTTTGTGTATTTTAAATCAGGATGTCGTGCTGCAAGCGTCTCATCCAAACGCCTTACAGGAGTGGTATGAGGAGCTGAAATCAATTTTTCAGGATTTATTTTTGCGTCCTCTGCAATTTTTAACATAGCATCCACAAACTCATCCAAAACTTGTTTATTTTCTGACTCTGTCGGTTCAATCATAATTGCTTCATGAACAATTAATGGAAAGTAAACCGTTGGTGGGTGTGTGTTTTCATCCATCAAAGCTTTTGCAATATTCAACGTAGAAACTCCGCTTTCATGCTTTTGTTTTTCTCCTGAAAGAACAAACTCATGCATACAAGGTTCATCATAAGGTAAAATATAAGCTTTTTTCAATTTTTCTTTTAGATAATTTGCATTCAAAACAGCATTTTCACTAGCTTCTTTTAAATTATTACCCATCATCAAAATATAAGCATAAGCTCTTACAAGTACCCCAAAATTACCGTAAAAACCTTTTACGCTACCGATTGAATGTTTCAAATCATAATTTCTATAATATTTTTCACCATCATAAGCAACAGTCGGCACAGGTAAAAAATCTTTAAGTTCTTCAACTACACAAACAGGGCCTGCTCCGGGGCCGCCTCCACCATGAGGAGTTGAAAATGTTTTATGCAAATTCAAATGAACGACATCAAAACCCATCAACTTTGGATTTGTATACCCCATAATTGCATTAAAATTAGCACCATCATAATACAATAATGAACCGTTTTCATGCATTAATTTTGAAATTTCCAAAACATTTTCTTCGTAAATTCCAAGAGTATTAGGATTAGTCATCATAATTGCAGCAACATCACTATCCAACAACTCCTTTAAAGCTTCAATATCAACTTGTCCTTTGTCGTTTGATTTTACAGGGACAACATCAAATCCACATAAATGAGCACTTGCAGGGTTTGTACCATGCGCAGAATCCGGAATAATAACCTTTTTACGATTTTCACCTTTTACTTCAAAATACTTTTTAATAACCATCATGCCGGTTAATTCACCATGAGCACCTGCAGCCGGCTGTAAAGTAACCGCATCCATACCTGTGATTTTTTTCAAAGCCTCCTGCAACTTATACATAAGCTCTAAAGCTCCTTGGCAATCAGAATCATCAGAAAGCGGATGGAGATTAATAAAATCTTCTAATCCAGCCAATAGCTCATTCACCTTTGGATTATATTTCATCGTACAAGAACCCAAAGGATAAAAACCTTTTTCTATACAAAAATTTAAGTCCGAAAGTTCTTTATAATGACGCATAGCCTCTAATTCACTAACGCTAGGCAAACCTATTTCGCCTTCACGAAGCAAATTTTTATCAATAAAATCCAAATTTTCTTTTTCATCAGTTAGCGTAATGCCAACAACCCCATTACTTTTTTCAAAAATTGTTTTCACCTACAAAATCCCCTGCTTTTTTAAGTCTCTTTTAATTTTATCTAATCCGGATTGAATAATCCTTGAAATTCTGGATTGAGAAATATTAAATTCCTCTGCAATTTCTCTCAGTTTTTTTTCTTTGAAAAACTTATACTCAATCAATTCCCGCTCTCTTGCAGGAAGTTTTTTCATAGATTCAATTATTTCGGCTTTTAATTCAACAAGTTCTATTGATTCTTCAGGTGTTTTGTCCTCAGCTTTTATTTGAATAGGAACTTCGGCATCCTGCATTTCATCAATAGAGAGAATTGTTTTGTAAACTTCTTCTCTTAAATTTCCATTTTCATCAACGCTTTGTTGTCGTCTGTTTTTCAAAGTATACCATTTATAACGACGACGAACCTCATTTCTTATTGCCCACTTTATAGCAGTTGAAAGATAGGTATTGTTATAGTTTTCAGGAGAATGATTTTTAAAAAGAATATATAAAGTATGATTTCCGATATTAATAAGTTCAGGCAACTCAATTAAATGAGAAGTAGAAAATTTTTGATATTCTACTTTCGCTATTGTTTCGATTAAATCTTTATAATCCCTTAGATTTACCTTTTGCTGAACATTCTGCTTTGCTGCCATGACTATAACATTATTCCTATTAAAAACATTTCCCTAAAAATATAATAACAAAAAAAAATATAGAATACCAGACAATGTAATTTTCCTTAACATAAATTATATTAATTAAATCTTAAGCGCAAAAAACAAGGAGAGATAAATGAAAATATTATTTTGTACAGACGGTTCAAAAATAAGTTTTAATGCACTAAAAAACATTTCCCAGTGGATAAAAGAAGCAACTATTGATACAATTTGTGTAATTGACTGGAATATTTTACCTGATGAAATAAATATTGAAGATAAAAATTTTTCACACTCATGTGCAAACGTTGCAGACACAATTCTTGATTATGCAGAGGATGAAATTTACAAACTCGGAATGCATATCGGGAAACGAATTAAAAATTGTGGCTCTGCCATAGAGAGCATCTTAGAACAAGCTGAAAAAGAGAATTATGACCTTATCCTAATGGGTTCTCACGGGAAAAAAGGAATACAAAAATGGCTAGGTTCCGTGTCGCAAGAAATTATTAACAGCAGTAAAATATCAAACTACATTTCTAAAGAAGAAAATAAAAAAGAAAAAGTTTTATTCACAACAGATGGCACAAATTGCTCATTAACAGTTATTGATAAAGTGATAAAAGAAATCAATCTTGAAAATAAAGAAATACATATTTGCATGGTTAATGAAGATCCAAATTTTTTATTTTTAGAAGGAACTTTAGACACAAACTGGCTTTTAG
>CAKUQA010000261.1 GCA_934675225.1 uncultured Candidatus Melainabacteria bacterium
TTTCACCCCTTCCCAAAATCAAAGATTTCGACTTTCTAACAATGGGCGAGTTTTTCACCTCTTTCAAAAATTCGTCATAGTTTCTTATGTATTCTTTTTCATCATAGTGTTTACTTGCCAAAATCATAAGTTTACAGCCATAAGAAAAATGTTTCATTTCTCTCCACATATTCGGACCTATATACAAACCTTTATCAGGTCGATTTAGCCAAACTGTTTCTCGAGTTTTACCATCATCCAAAACAAATTGACAAGCTCCATCCATAGCAACTATTATTTGCTCCAAGTCTTTGTGTGCATGCATTCCTCTATCTTGATCAGGAAGCGTATCAAATATCCAATACACTCTTTTTATATCAAATGGTATATTCTTATTTCCTTCCAAAGAAATAAGTTTTCCTCTTTCATCTCCAAATATATGTAAATCTATTAACTTGTAATTCACTTTACATTATCCTCCTGTATGGGCTGGTTTCATCAGGAAGAAAGATTTTAAAACCGAACAGAGTTAGTCTATAACCATCTGAAAGCTCATCAATATCAAAGAAAAAATTATACCATTTTTTACCAATATATCTTCGGTAATTTTTTCTATCTGTTCGCCCTATAGATTTTAGCGCTTTGGACCGACTTGACAAACTTCCATAGTGATATACTTTTTGCCCTTTTATATAATAATTCTGCCTACCGGCTTCCTTATTCTTATAAAAAAGCCAATCATCACCTCTAAAAACCTTCATATCATTTGGGATTTCTACATAAGATGCTTTATGGAAAAATATTGCAATTCCCCAATGATAAGTTATCAAATTAATCGGTTGGAACGAAATTGGAGAATCTTCAATAAACAATTTTTCATTATCTGTTTCTTCAATATCATGCAAACAAACTCCGACACAACCAATTCGCGGAGAAATATTTTTTGCAACATTTGAACAAAAATTTGGAGAAATTGTAATATCGTCATTTAGCAGAGCAACAATATCATTTTTCGCTTCTTTTACTCCCAAATTCCAACTGGGATTGACATACAAATTCCCTTCAGGAATTATTATTCGAAGTTTCCGACTATTATAATCCAAACCTTGCAAACTATTATCTATCAAAATGATTTCACTCACAGACTCATCTTTGTCTAAGACTGATAACAAATTAATCAAAAGTTTTTTATTTTTTTGCAAAGTCGGAATAACCACAGAAATATTTTGATTTTCTGTTAATAAATTTTGGGGTAATGTATTTTGTAAAATATTTGGGGTAATGTATTTAGTAGATGTTTTTCTTTTATTTTTTTGTATTAAATTGCTTAATTTAGACAATAAACATTCATTATTCGCTTTTTTTAAAACTTTTTTTGCAAAATTTTTACTAATTTTTCTATCAGGTAAAATAGTTACAACATTTTCACAAGCAGCCAATTTTGAAACTTCCATATCTTTAGCTGCTTTAAACACTTTTACTCTGTTATCAATTTCTGAATATGTACAAGCCAAAGAATACGTAGAATCTTCTGAATTTTCGTCTATAACAATAATTTCTATTTCTTCCAAAGACTGTTTACTCAAAGCTATCAAACAGTTCAAGATTTTATTTTCATCATTATGAGTTTTCACAATAACGGAAACTTTGGGCGTATTCAAAACCGCCTCTCTCTTATTCGCCATAAGAGCCTCTCTTATTTCATACATATCCGCATTTTCCAAACTCATAGTCTTTCTCTCTGATATTCAAACATAATAAAAAATATTAATAACGACACAAAAGATATTCGAAAGTACAGTTTGAATCATTAAATATTTCTTGCATTTTAAAAATCTCCGAAACCGTAAAATCAGAATTCCCTTTTATTTTTTTGTTAAATGTACCTAGCGATATATCCAATATTTTTGACATTTCTGACTTTGTCAAATCTCGTCTTGCCATTTCCGCTAAAATATTAAAAAACACTATTTACATTATCCTTTTATTAATACTCTTTAAATAACTATATTTAAATACCGTTTTACTCATAAAATACTACCATATTAAAATACTACTTGTCAACAGAGATTTACATTATATTACCATCATTATTAAAAAATAATATATTTTAGTATTGCCATAAGAGACAAATGTAATATTTTAAGATAATATGTTTAATGAGAAAAAGAAATGTCAAAATTTAGCGTACAAAAAATAAATACCAAGAAAAAAGAGAAATGCCTGACAAACAGAAAGATTGCAGAATTATCAGGAATTCCGCTGGTTACTATTGATAAATTGTTTTCCGGAGCCAACACCAATCCAACAGTGCAAATTTTACAAAAAATCGCAACAGTTCTCCAATGTACAATGGACGATTTAATGGATTATGAAGGTTCTCCGATGCAAGAATATTATCAAAATCAAGAGATTTCTAAGTTAGCTAAAGAAATTCATGATAATGAGAATTTGAGATTGCTACTATCCGAAACAAGGAATTTGAACGAAACAGCACTCAATACTATAATTGAGCTAGCAAAATTAATGAAAAATCCTAATAATACTAAATAGATTTTCTTAATTTAATTTTTATACCCAAAATTGTAATAACTTTCCGTTTTATTTCATTTGTACACTCGTTTTTAATAGAAAATAGTTTCTTTAAAATTATTTTAATATATTCTTTTGCAGTTTTAATTCTTGCATAATTTTTAAACAATTTTGAACAAACTTCTTCCCTGCCCATTGTAGTTGGATTGCCTTTTTCATCCAAAGAAGATGTTTTCAACTTATACATAACTATGTTTGTTGCCAAAAATTTCTTTTCAATATCGTCATCAGCTTTTGAATCATCATTTTCTATAATCAGAAAATCAATTT
>CAKUQA010000262.1 GCA_934675225.1 uncultured Candidatus Melainabacteria bacterium
TTCTTTGAGCAGGCGATTTCACTTTATTGAATAGTATGTCTAATTGTTTTAATGAGAAAAGATTTTCGTACTGGGGCATAGCACTTAATTTTGTAAGTGCAATTGCATCAACTCGATTAGCCTGTTTTACCCAATTTCCCACAAGCCTACGGTTGATTTGAGAACCGTCTTTTGTATTGTTTTGTTGAAGCTGTAAGAAATACTGATACATTAAACTGTTTGATTGTTCGTTCAAATCTCGGAGGACTAATGGAGACTCTGAAAAAGTTCTTTGCTCTATGTTTTTGATTTGGTTGTCAAGTTCTGTTCTTTTGTTCTCTGATTCATCTAAGAGGACTTTAAGAACATCTAAAAGCATACTGTGGAGTTCATCAACTTGCGTAGATGATGCACCTTCCATTCTCTGAAATTGTCGAATGTTATTTCTGATAATTGTGTAATCATCAAATACCATACGACTGATTTGGTTTTCTATGTTTTTGTAGGAGCGGCGTATCTTATCTCTTTGCTCCTGCATCTGTTGTTTAGTTTTTACATTTGTATTTTTGCTAAAATAATATCCCACGTTTTTCCTACCTTTCTAAGCTTCATATAGCCTTGTTAATGGATTCTAGGGGGATTAGGGATATATACGTCAGACTTCCGTCCCTCTGAATCTTCCCATTCCTCTGAATCTTCAAAATCCTTTTTATTATTTCCCACTGTCAATAAGTTTATATTTAATATGTTCTTATCTCTTTGTTCTGTCTCGTCAAACAAAACATAACTTTTTCCAACACACTTGTCTAGCAGATACTGGTTTGCCTGCAACCGTACCCTCTGGTCGAGTGCTTTATCTGCGATATTCATTATGTTTTGTAATGCTGTCAGAGAATAAGATTTTAATTGTTTTTCAAATTCTTCCTTTTGTTCTCGTTGCCATTGACATAATGGTTTTCTTGACAACAGTATCAACTCCTTTTATAAGTATTTCCTCAATCTTTAGCTCTATTTTTTAAACCTTTGTTTTAATGAAAACATAGGAGAACATTGACTTATTCGTATGTTGTGGTCTTGACAAAACAGGACAAATGAGTCCGTTCTCAACTTTCATTGATTATGGCTTTTGAAATTTGAACAAAGGCATCGACAACACCTTCATTAATTTGAAGTTCACCGCAATTTCTTACTCTTTTGATAGCCCTATCAGCGGAGTTACTTTTTTCATAGTATTGTTTTGCCGCTTTGCAAAAGAAAGCATAATCCCATTCTATGATTTGTCTATTAATCAGTGCAACAGTAGTAGGCTTACCACTGAACCTTTTAAAGTCATTGTAAATGATAGTTATACACTCTTTATAAAAAGGGTGTCCGTCATTAGCCCAGAATCTATCAATGAAATAATTTTTATAATCCTTCCTGTACATATCAAGGAGTCTTTTGATAGATGAAACTGTAAGAAATTCTTCAAGTGTCTGTCCTGCTTTTGCGTGATTTAAACCATTCTTGTTATAGATGATTTCAAATCGTATTTTTCCTGTATTATCTTGTTTTGTTTTCTCATTCCCCTTTTGCTGTTGCTTTTGTTTGTCGTATATCTTTAATGCCATACGGTCATTCGATAGTAACTGTGTTTTGATGGATTCTACCTGCATACCACTTTTAAGTTGACATACCGAATCATATCTTTTACCTGTTTTTACACCTGTACACCAAAGACATAATTTCTCATTTTTCTGTAAGAGCATATGAGCAATCATATTAAGCATTGGCTCTACGTTCTCTTTCTTCTCCAATGTGACGGTACTATTTACCTCACAGACGCTTACAAATAATGTCGGGTAGTTTTCACCGAATAAATCAACCATCTGCTTTTCAACCATCTGAACAATTTCTTTGAAATGAAAAAAATCAAATTCGGTCAATGGTTTTGTGTTTGAATGATATAAACATTTAGGTAAGTTAAGATTCAATCTATATCCACGGATTTTTCCCGTTTTTTTTGTTAATGTTCCAATGATGTTGTTTGTTCTATCGCTTACGAAATCATAGCCATTTTCTAATAATTCGTATTCGGTTGGAATATCCAACGTCAGGGTATCTAATCCAATTTCTAGCTTATTGTTTTGTTTCCTGCTCATTTATCCTCCTTTTTTATACAACAAAAAAGCAGAAACATTATTCACTAACATTTCGGTTTAATGCTAATAAGAATGCTTCTGCTTTTCTTTTTTGCTAACAAAAGGAAAATAACAAAAAAGATTTTATTTTAAGGGTTTACTTGCGGCGTACTATTAAGATTTACCGTGCAACACATAAAATATGTATGCAATTACAATCTCCACAATAACATAAAAACAAACAAATAGAAATCAAAAACCGATAGGATAACATTTGTGACGTTCAATTTAACTATATTCAATTCCCTTAATTTTGTATGAAATAAGCAACACCAGAATCGGCATTGCAATCTGAAATGATTTTGTTTTATCTGAATTTATATTAAGTATACCATAAAAGCAGGTAAATGTCAAGTTAAATTTGACAAAAAATAATAATTTTGATATAATAATATATTTTATATTTTTAAAAAGATTAACTTAGAATACCCCTGTAAGCTTCATACAGGCTCATATAAGTATTTTAATATATGCAATGATTCCTTTTATAGCCTAATAAATAAAACCATTAAAATAACCATGTAAATATACTGTGATACAATATACTTGCATCGTTATTTTAATTAGCAGATGTATTGGAATCTCCTTTCACAAGATGTTGTATGTGTCACGCAAGTGTCACGCTTATTTTACGGTTTTTGAAATATCGTATAAATAAAGGCTATTACAAGATAAACTAA
>CAKUQA010000263.1 GCA_934675225.1 uncultured Candidatus Melainabacteria bacterium
ACAAATGCTATGCTTAGTCCTGAGATTGAAGAAGAAGTTTTAAAGCAAATAGAAAGAGCTGTTCCTGAGTATGATGTAATTATTCTTTCTAATTATCATATTGGAACATTGACTCCAAAAGTTATTCAAGAAACTATAAGACTAGCAAATCAGTATAATAAAGTCGTTGTTGTTGATGCTCAAAAAGATTTAGAAGTATACAAAAATGTAACATCTATGACGCCAAATTTACCTGATACGCAAAAATCTGTAGGTTTTGATATTGAAAACGAAGAAGATTTAAAACGTGCCGGAGATAAATTGCTTGATGCTACAAATGCAAAGTCAATTTTGATTACATGTGGTGCTGATGGTATGTTTGTAACTCGCGCTCATGGTAATTATACAAAAATTCCTGTATTTAATAAGTCAGAAGTTTTTGATGTAACAGGTGCCGGTGATACTGTTACTGCTGTTTATACATTAGCGTTAGCAGCTGGTGCAGAACCTTCTTATGCAGCTATTATCGGTAATATTGCTGCAAGTATTGTTGTAAGACAATTTGGATGTGCTACAACAACTATTGATGAAATATTAAGTGCTGTCGATAAATTATAATGATAGCAAATTTATATGGAGAGAACTTTTTATGGAAAAATTAACAGAAATATTGAAAAAATTTAAGCCTGTAGATTTAATTATAATAGCAGGTGTAATTGTTGCCTTGTTAGTAGGATTCTTTACTTATAAGAATTTTAGACAAACTGCTGCAAAACAAATTGAAGCAACTTCAAAAATTTCTTTTCAAGTTTTTATTAGAGGTGTAACTTTAACAGGTAACGAAATCCCGATGAAAGCGAATGATAAAACATTTATAAGTATCAGAAATGTTCCTTATACAGATCTTGATATTGTTGATGTTAAAGCAGATAGAAAAAAAATTGTTTTGCCGATATTGAATAGTAAAAAAGTAATGATTGTAGAAGATGTTTCTCAAGCTAATATGTATGATATTACTGTTACATTAAAAGATACAGCTAAAATTACAAAGGATGGAGCTGTTGTAGGTGGTAATAAAATAAAAATGGGATTACCTATTACTTTAGAAGGTAAAGATTACAAATTTAACGGTACTGTTTCTGATTTGAAAGTTATGCCGGAAACTGATGATGACCAATTTCATAATTCAATAAATACGGATAATGATGTTCAATAATATATTAAAATTTACTCAAGAAAAAACAAAATACTTATATAATAATAGTATATTTTTACAAAATATAGATAAACTGATATTTGTGTCAATATTGCTTGTGTTTTTGTCATCGACAGTGATGTCGTCTGATGTAATCGGGTTTATTGCATTAATAACAGTGTTTTTGACATTTGTAAAAATATTGACTAAGCCTAATGAAAAATTAAATTGCAAGTCTTTTGAACTATGGTTACTTGCTTATTTTATGATAGTCATAATTAGTCTTGCAGGTTCTACTCTATTTCACTTGAGTTTGAAGGGTTTTTTCAAAACTTTTACTTATATGGCTTTTTATTTTTCACTTGTTCAGTATTTGAAAAGTAATAAAGATAAAGTTCCTTATTTGTTGGGTGCAATTGGTTTATGTGTAAGTTTTGAAGCTGTAACCGGTTTTTTACAGAACTTTTCTCATGTTGAAGAAATTTCAGGTTGGCAAGATGTATCCGGTTTAAATCCTGAAGAAGTTATGACGAGGGTTTACGGAACATTGAAGCCCTATAATCCAAATCTCTTGGGAGGGTATTTTGTAGCGGGAATTCCGTCTTTGTATGGTTTGTCAGCATATTTTTTGACGAATAAAAAATATAAACTTGCAATTGGTGGAGTTTTGTTGGCGTTGCTATCAACATTAACTCTGTTTTTAACCGGTTGTAGAGGTTCTTATATTGGTATGATGGTTATTCTTTGCGGAATGTTTGCTGTTAGTGCAAAGTATTTATGGCAGAATTATAAAACTGTTTATTTATCAATTGTAGGAAGTGTTGTTGCTCTTGCAACGACAGCTATTTTACTTGTATCTTCTTTGAGAGCAAGGGTTTTGTCAATTTTTGCGATGAGACAGGATTCATCAAATTCTTTTAGATTTAATGTTTATCATTCGTCTGTTGAAATGTTTAAGGATAATTGGCTTTTAGGAATTGGTGTTGGAAATCAAAATTTCAGAGAAATTTACGGATTATACATGAAAACAGGCTTTGATGCTTTGAGCGCATATAATATTTTCTTAGAAATTGCGGTTGAAAGTGGTGTGTTTGCTCTAGTGGCGTTTGTTGGATTTTTGGTAACATTAATTAAAAATTCTATAAAATTTATCTTAAAATCAGTTGATACAAAATCTGTTATATTTGTTGCAACCGCATTAATCTCGGTATGTGCGGTGTGTATTCACGGTTTGGTAGATACAGTATTTTTCAGACCTCAAATTCAATTTGTATTTTGGACAATGGTTGCAATTGCAAGAATTATAATTATTGAATAATGAGTTTTACTTAATAGAACTGATTTTAACGTATCTTCCCAAACATCAATATTTTCTCAAAAACTTATTAAGCTTATGTAAAGGCATGGTATTGTTGTGCTAAACTTATAATAAGGATGGTAGATTAAGAAGGAGATATAATGATGATACCTATTTTAGATTCAAAACGTCAATATGCTACTATTGGCTCAGAAGTTGAAAAAGCAGTATGCGAAGTTTTGCGTTCAGGTTCTTATATTCTTGGACCGAATACAAAAGCTTTTGAACAAGAAATGGCTGATTTTATCGGTTGTAAATATACAGTTGGGCTTAATTCAGGAACAGATGCTCTACACTTGGC
>CAKUQA010000264.1 GCA_934675225.1 uncultured Candidatus Melainabacteria bacterium
TTCTACTGATGAATTAATATTAATACAGGAGCATGCTGATTTTGGTGTTCATTTATTAATGAATATCAATTTCTTATCAGAAGTTGTTCCATATATAACTTATCAGAAAGAAAGATACGATGGTTCCGGTATGCCTGAAGGCTTGAAGGGACAATCTATTCCATTTGGTTCAAGGATTATTGCCGTTGCTGATGCATATTGTGCGATGACTTCGGATAGACCTTATAGAAAAGCTATGTCTGTGGATAAAGCTCTTGAAATTATGAGTTCGGAAATCGGTAAAAAATGGGATCCGGTTGTTATTCAGGCATTGAAAGAATGTGTTCAATAAAAGATTGGATAAGTTGTTTACCATATTGTGCCTTGAAACAGTTATTATGGGTGAATGAGAATTTCAAAATTGTTTGTTGGTAATACTTGTTGAACAATGATAGAATTTAACTTATTGGTTGAATTCCTTTATGTAAAGCCTTTAGGATTGATTATTCCCTTTATGTGTTACGTTACTGCACTATACTGAAAGCTGTAATTTTTTCTATTGCTATGTTTATCCAATCATATTTGAAGCACACATAATCATCGCATTTGCAATCATCTTTTTCACAAGTACAATAGTCATTTAAACGACATACAGTAGCATTTTCAAGAGTAATAAAATCGTCATGGCATTCTTCACATCTGCCTTCCGGAATAAATATTTGACCATCAATTTTTAAGTGGTTTGTAAAAATTGCAATTTTGTGTGTACCGCTTTCTTCTACAATTTTGCTAATAGATTTAATTAAATTTTTTGACATATAAAACCTCCTTTACAAAGAAAGTTTAATTTGGGCACAAATAAAAATAATGCCCTGATTGGCTAATGTTTACTTTTTTTCATAAATTGGGCAAAAAAAAATGTTTATGCTACAATAAATATAAGGGATTAGACTAAATTAAGGGGAGAAATAAATGGCTGAAACAGAAGTTAGTAACGAGCAAAAGACGCAACAAGCTGCGCCGGAAGAAAAAATCGAAGTTAATGAGCTTCCAGATAATGATGAAGCCATTGAAACTAAAACTTCCCAAGAATATGATGCAAGTAATATTCGTGTGTTGGAAGGACTTGAAGCGGTTCGTATGAGACCGGGGATGTATATTGGCTCTACTTCCCAAAGAGGTTTACACCATTGTATTTATGAAATCGTTGATAACTCAATTGATGAGTCTTTGGCAGGATTTTGTACTGATATCTATGTGACAATTAATAAGGACAATAGCGTTACTGTTGAAGACAATGGACGTGGTATTCCTGTTGATGTAAAGCCCGGAACAAATAAATCAGCTTTAGAAATTGTTCATACCGTTCTTCATGCCGGCGGAAAATTCGGTGATGGCGGTTACAAGGTTTCAGGCGGATTGCACGGGGTAGGTGCTTCAGTTGTAAACGCTCTTTCTGAAAAATATATTGTAGAGGTTTCAAGACAAGGTTTTGTATGGCGTCAGGAATATATGAGAGGTGAACCTGTTGCTCCTGTCGAAAAGATTAAAGAAACAGATAAAACAGGTACTAAAACTACTTTCTGGCCTGATCCTGAAATTTTTACTGAAACTACAGAAATTGATGCTGATGTTGTTTCTAACAGACTTCGTGAAATGGCATTTTTGAACAAAGGTTTAAAAATTATTTTTTCTGATTTGAGAACAGATGCTAATGAAATTTATCATTATGTAGGTGGTATCGCTAGTTACGTTGAATTCTTGAATCAAAATAGAAATGTTTTGCATGAAAAACCTATTTATATAGATAAGGTTGTTGATGGGATGCAAATCGAAGTTGCTATGCAGTATACAGATGCTTATAGTGAAAGCGAATTGTCATTTGCTAACAATATTAATACACATTCCGGCGGAACTCATTTGACAGGATTTAGAAACTCTTTGACTCGTGTATTTAATGATTACGCGAGAAAAAATAATATTTTGAAAGATTCTGATCAAAACCTATCCGGAGAAGATGTAAGAGAAGGCTTAACAGCAATTGTTAGTGTAAAAATTCCTAACCCTGAATTTGAAGGACAGACAAAAGAAAAATTGGGTAATGCTGAAGCTATGAGTGCTACTCAAGATGCTGTTCGTGATAAGTTGCAAGAGTGGTTGGAATTTAATCCTAAAATTGCAAAAATTATTATTGAAAAGACTTTGCAAGCTCAAAGAGCTCGTGAAGCAGCAAGAAAGGCAAGGGAGTTAACAAGAAGAAAATCTGTTCTTGAAAATTCTACTCTCCCTGGGAAATTAGCTGATTGCTCAAACAGAGAGCCTGAAAAATGTGAAATATATATAGTTGAGGGTGATTCAGCGGGCGGTTCTGCAAAACAGGGCAGAAACAGAATGTTCCAAGCAATTTTGCCGTTAAGAGGTAAAATTTTAAACGTTGAGAAAGCAAGATTAGATAAGATTTATGGAAATAATGAAATTCAATCTATGGTTCAGGCATTTGGTATAAATATCAGTAGAAACCCTGATGAAGTTGATATTGAAAAACTGCGTTATCATAAAATTATTATTATGACCGATGCCGATGTTGATGGAGCACATATTAGAACATTGTTATTAACATTCTTCTTCAGATATGCAAGACCGTTGATTGAAAACGGTTATGTATATATTGCTCAACCTCCTTTATTCAAAGTTACTCAGGGTAAAAATTCCGAGTACATGTATGATGAGCATGCATTAGACAAAATGTTAAAAGAACGTGGAATTAAAAATTTGAGTTTGTCTGATAAGGCTAAA
>CAKUQA010000265.1 GCA_934675225.1 uncultured Candidatus Melainabacteria bacterium
GAACTATATAACCGTTATCACTTAACTCCTGATTTAATAGTAAAAGATATTGAAAAATTTTTATAATTTTTAGGGCGAAGCTTAAGCTTCGCCCTTTTTTAATTTTTTTAATATAACAAAATACTATTTTTTTCGAAATCCTTTGTTTGTGGAAATTGTTCTGCCAATAGATTTTATTTTTCCGCCTATACAATTAAAACATTGTGACGGATTTTCGTTAATGCATATTTTGTTTGGATAAATCTCATATTTAGCTCGATATTCTGTAGTTGTTACATTTGGCATTACAACATTTGCACCACTTTGCAAAGCAATAATTCTTCCGTTTGGATTTAATGTTTCCATCGCAGTTGTTGCCGGAATGTTTATGTTTTTAAGAAGAATTCTTGTCAGAGCCATAACTTTTAAAGCAAGAGTAAAATCTCCGTTAGGACAATCTTTTAGTGGTGTATGTTGGTGAGCGATAAATGGTCCTATTCCAACCATATCAGCATTAATTTCTTTAAAGAATAAGATATCATTAGCAAGAGAGTCTATTGTTTGTTCCGGAAGTCCGACAAGACATCCGGTACCTACTTCGTAACCAAGTTTTCCTAAATCTTTTAAGCATCTTACACGGTTTTCAAAACTCATGTGAGGATGCATTTTTTTGTATAATTCTTTATCTGTTGTTTCTATTCTAATCAGGTATCTGTCGGCACCACAATCTTTGAAGGCTTTGTAATCTTCAAAACTTCTTTCACCTACACTTAGAGTCAAGGCTACATCAAATTCTTTTATACCTTTAACAATTTTACAAAGTACATCTTGAGAATAATATTCGTCCTCTCCGGATTGTAATACTATTGTTTTGTAACCCATGTCAACTGCTTTTTTAGCATAAAAAATTATGTCATCAGGCTCAATTCTATAGCGTTCAAGGTCTTTGTTTTCACAACGTAATCCGCAATATTTGCATGTCCTTTTGCAAATATTTGAAAATTCAATAAGTCCTCGGAAATGAACTTCGTCTCCGACATTTTCTTTCCTGATTTTATCAGCAAGAGAAAATAGCCATTCATTTTGGCTATTGTCTTTTAAAATATCTATAATTTCGTTTTTTGAAAAGTTTTCCATAATAGAAATTATACCATGACTGTATTAAATTTTTTCAATTATTTTAGTATAGAATAAATTATACTACAGCATCTTCTAGGGTATTATTCATTGGGTTCCATGTGTCTTTAAGATTATTTTCTATCAGATTTTGATAAAAATTTTCTTTGAAATTCAAAAGTTCCATTTGTTTTTGCAATTCTTCCATTTGCTTTTGAGCTTTAAGTTTAGTTGCTTGAATAATTCCATAGCGTTCAGGAATTGTTGAATCGCCAATAATGCAGAGGTCAATATAACGTTTAATAGCTTTGTTTTCAGTTCCGACTGCTCGTAAACATTTAACGATTTTTACCCAATCTAGGTCGTTATCTGAAAACATTCTTATGTTATTTTTATCTCTCTTTACAAAAGGGAAAAAACCGCTTTTAGCCCAAAATCTGAGAGTATGTTCTGATACATCCATTTTTTCTGCTACTTCTTTAATTGTATACATATTTAACCTCCTGGAAAAATATTAGCATAAAAAATAGCTGATAGCTACTATTAAGTTGGTATCCCAAAAATTTTAACTTTTGTAGTACAATTATTTAAGAAAAGAAAGGAATTATATAAATATGTTTATACTGGAAGCCCCTTATGTTTCAGAATTAATGCTGAAAACACTTGAAAAAAATCAGTTTGAAGTTTTAGAAAATGAATTGGCAAAAAAATATTTATCAAATTATAATTTGAATTTGGTAAATGAGGACAGTGCAACTCAAAATTTAGGAAATAAAAGTGATTTAAAAGTTTATTCAAATTCAGAAAATTCTATTAATTGGGTTTTAAAAAACTTTTCAAAATCGGATTTGGCTAGATTAATTAATGTTTGCAAAAACAAATATGAATTTCGAAAACAGTTAAAAAGTATTTATCCAAACTTTTTCTTTACAGAAATAGCTTTAAATGATTTGGCAACAATAGATATATCCGATTTCCCAAATCAATTTATAATAAAACCGTCAATTGGTTTTTTAAGCATGGGAGTACACAAAGTTTCTTCACATAATGAATGGAAAAATGTTGTAAAGGAAATTTTGTCGGAAGTTGACATGTTTGCAAAGAATTTTCCAAAAGATGTTTTGAGTTCATCAAGTTTTATTGTTGAAGAAATTATTCAAGGTGAAGAATTTGCGATAGATGCATATTTTGATAAAGAAGGAAAACCGGTAGTTTTAAATATTTTCCAACATCCGTTTGTAAGTGAGGATGATGTAAGTGATAGAGCTTATGTTTCTTCCGGAAAAGTAATTCACGAAAATCTTGAAATATTTGAAAAAATGTTGGATGAAATAGGTAAAACATTGAATATTAAGAATTTCCCAATGCATATTGAAGTAATAAAAAATTCTGATGGAACAATTATCCCTGTAGAAATAAATCCTATGCGTTTCGCTGGATGGTGTACAACTGATTTAGCTTATTATGCTTACGGAATTAATATTTATGAATATTTTAATAATGATTTGAAGCCTGATTGGGATAAAATTTTAGCAGATAAAAAAGATAAAATTTATTATTTTGCTATGGCGGAAACTCCAAATGATATTGATAAAACTAAAATCTGTTTCGATTATGATTCATTAGAAAAAATGATAAAAAAATGCTTAAAATGATAACTCTGACTCGTTTAGAC
>CAKUQA010000266.1 GCA_934675225.1 uncultured Candidatus Melainabacteria bacterium
TGTTTTGCTTTTAATAATTGCGAGAATTTAATAAAAATTTTATATTTTGTTTCCTTTCCCCTTTTTTATTGACTAACATCCGGTTAGTCTTTTTTATTATATATATAAACTAAAAGTAATGTATTATTAGCTTGACCATACTCTATTAAATATGGTAAAATACCTTCAAAAGGAGTTAGGTTATGGGACAAACATTAGCAGAAAAAATTATTTCAGAACATGCAGGCAAACAAGTTAAGGCAGGAGAATTGGTTATCGCCAAAGTAGATGTTACTGCTGTTCAAGATGGAACAGGCCCTTTAACTGTACAAGAATTTAAAAAATTAGGAAAAGAAAAACTGTTTAATCCCGAAAGAACAATTCTTTTTATAGATCACGCATCTCCAAGCCCAAGAAAAGAACTTTCCAATACTCATACTGTATTAAGAGATTTTTCCAAGGAATATGGTGCTGTTTTATCAGATGTTGGAGCAGGTGTATGCCACCAAAGACTTGTTGAATCTTTTGTAAATCCATGTGAAATATTAGTCGGAGCTGATTCTCATACTTGTACTTCCGGAGCTCTGGGAGCTTTTGCGACAGGAATGGGGTCTACTGATATTGCCGTTGCGATGGCACTGGGTAAAACATGGCTAAAAGTTCCACAAACATTCAAAATTGAAGTTAACGGAAAGTTTAAAGAAGGTATTTGTTCAAAAGATCTGATGCTTTATTTAATAGGTTTAATTGGCGCAGATGGTGCAACATACAAAGCTTTGGAATTTTGCGGAGAAACTATTGAAAACATGAGTATGTCCGAAAGATTTACACTTGCCAACATGGCTGTAGAAGCTGGTGCAAAGGCTGGTTTATTTATTGCAGACGAAAAAACTAAAGAATTCTTAAAATCACGAGGACGAGAAAACAAATTCAGAACTCTAAAACCTGATAGTGATGCAATTTATGAAAGAGTTATAAAAATTAATGCAGAAGATATTGGGCACACAGTATCTTGTCCACACACTGTAGATAATACAAAACCAGTAGAAGAATTAAAAGATATCAAAGTAAATCAAGTATTTGTCGGAACTTGTACAAACGGTAGAATTGAAGATTTAAGAGTAGTTGCAAAAATTCTAAAGGATAAAAAAGTAAATCCTGATGTTAGAATGCTTATTTGTCCTGCTTCTAAAGACGTTTACTTACAAGCATTGGAAGAAGGCTTGATAACAACATTTGTAGAAGCAAATGCAACTATTTTACCACCTGGATGCGGTCCATGTGTTGGTGTTCATGCTGGAACCTTAGCTGACGGAGAAGTTTGTTTAGCAACACAAAACAGAAACTTTAGAGGAAGAATGGGAAATGTCGAAGGGTACATTTATTTAGCATCTCCTTATGTTGCTGCATACACTGCACTACGTGGCTATATTTGTGCTGAATAATTTGTAATCCTTTAATAAAAAATATACACACTCGACTATGCTATAACGAATGAGCATTTCCTGACAAAAATTCCTTACTATATATGTAAGGAGAAAGTATGTCAGGCAGTAAAGTGCAGTACAAAAAAATGTCCTTGGAAGAACTTGTTGTCTTGTCGCAACAAAATGATTTTAAGGCATTAGAAGAACTTATCAGGCGTGAACAAAAAAATGTTTATGCTGCTTTTTCATACCTTAGCCCACAAAAAGAAAGTGTTTCTGATTTAACTCAGGAAGCTCTACTTCGTGTTGCAAAAAGTATACAAAACCTTAAAAATCCTAAATTGTTTAAAAGTTGGTTGAACCAAATTATAACAAATCTTTTTTATGATGAATTAAGAAAATCTCAAAGAAAACCTGACACTATTTCGCTTGATGAAGAAACAGAAAATTCTCCTCCTATAAAATTCCAACTACTTGACAAAAAATGTAAACCACACGAAAAATGTATAACTTCCGAACTGGAACGAATAATAAAAAATGCAATATTAAATTTACCGGATCAATTTAGAATTGTAATAATTTTAAGGGAACTACAAGGATTAAGCTATGAAGAAATTGCACAAGCAACTCATTCCAGTGTAGGAACTGTAAAATCAAGAATAGCCAGAGCAAGAGGTAAATTACAAGAAGATTTAAAAGCATATATATAAAAAGGAGAAAACAATGCACCATCAACTATCTTGCGAACAAGTAGTAGCTCTTTTGACATTTTATGCAGAAGATAAGCTAAGTGACAAACTATCACAATATGTAAAAGAACATCTTGAAATATGTCCAGAATGCATGGAAAAATATCAACAATTAAAAAAAATACTCAACCGATTTATGGAAATCCAAAGCACAACTATTGAAACTCCATACCAAACAAAACAATATAAAGATTTTAAAACAAATCTATCAGCATACATAGATAACGAATTAGACGATTTAGACAATATAAAAATTAAAAAGATTACAATATCAAATCCTTTAGCAAGACAAGATTTGGAAAATATTTATACATTCAAAAAGCTTCTACATGCTTCTTTTGAAAAAACAAAAAATGAGCTAAAAACAGATTTTTCAAAATCTATTACAAATCAAATACAACAAGAAAATATAAATGAAAATACAACTGATACTTTTCTTAAATTAACAGCTACATTTTTTTTAATGATTAGTTGCATAGTTGCCGGCATAATTAAATTTCTATATTTTTAAAGAACCGGAAGAATATTTGTTTGCAGACATATTAATATAAGCATCCAAAATACCATAAATAACAGACTTACCCGTTATCTCCAACGAGATAACATCTCTGCT
>CAKUQA010000267.1 GCA_934675225.1 uncultured Candidatus Melainabacteria bacterium
CTCTCGTATGCGTAATTCGCGTTGCTCAAACGCATACTCTCTCTCCCCATAGGGGCGAGAGGATAATAATTTCGGGCATTCTGAGCGAAGCGAAAAATCTTTTCCATCTCCTAAATAAGAGAGGTGGATTGTGAACTGATGGCGAACAAACTTGCAAAAGTGCAAGGCTGTGCAGACCCGTTAAACGCGAACAACCAAGCATGGTAGTGTGAGGTCTTAAAACTTACCAGCCATGCGATGTTTCGGCTCCGCCTCAACATGACAGGACTTTCCCCTCGCCCCGACGGGGAGAGGGTGCCTGAAAAGCAGGTGAGGAGCTTTATAATGCCACGATAGCGTAATGAATAATAATTTGTTAGTGAAATTTAACAAATAATTCTCGCCACATTGTGGCGAGAATATCTATCATATTAAAATTTTTAATCTATTTTCCTAATTCACTAGCTTTTTTAGTTGTTTGATCAATTACATCATAAAATAACTTATCTGAATGTTCATCATTCATTACAGAAATTCCAACAAAAGTACACCCACCCTTAGTTGCAACATTATCTATTAACGTTTGAACAGGAATTTCGCCTCTTTGCATAACCATCTTAGCCGAGCCAATTGCGGTTTGAGTAGCCAATTCCAAAGATTTTTCATAGTCCAATCCAAGCTTTTCACCTGCACGCGCCATATCTTCTATTACTTTATAGAAAAATGCCGGTCCTGATCCGGAAATTGCTGTTACAATGTCCATTTGAGCTTCTGTCACTTCAACTGCTTTTCCGATGTTTGATAACAATTCAAGAACAAATTCTGCATCTTCCTCGTTTGCATAAGCTCCTTTACAAACCCCGCTCATACCTTCCAAAACAAGTGCAGGAGTGTTTGGCATTACACGAACAACTCTCTGCATCCCTATAATCTTTTCAATTTTAGATGTAGATACTCCGGCACAAATAGAAACAAGCAACTTATCAGAAGTTAATTCTTCCTTAATTTCTTCCAAAACAGAAGCTGCATAATTCGGTTTTGTAGCAATAAATATTATATCACTTTCCATCACAAGCGCTCTGTTATCAGTGATTACATCAATTCCAAGTCTTTGAGATGCAAGTTCTGCAATCTCACAATTTACTTCTGAACCTTTAATATTTTCTTTTGGTAAAAATTTTGAAGAAATGGTGCCTTTTATTATTGCACTAGCCATTTTACCACATCCAATAAACCCGATTTTACATTTTTTGTTCATATTATTTAACCTGCCCCTCTTTTATAGTTGACTAAATATTTTTTTTAATTTACATTGGAATTATACGACAAATATAAATTAAAAGGAATAAAGAAAAATGAGACGTACACTAGAAGGAACAAAAATTAAAAGACAACACGTAAGCGGATTTAGAGCTAGAATGGCTACACCTGGCGGACAAGAAGTTTTGAACAGACGTCGTGCTAAAGGTCGTCACAAATTAGCTATTTCTGCTAAAAAACGTGCTTAGTCTTGGAGATTTTGAGGAAATTTAGTTTTATTTCCAAAGAGTTTCCGGCAAAGAAAATACTTCAAATACAGCAGGTCTTTTGTTTAGACATGCTGTATTGTTGTGAGTAAGTTAATAAAAATTTTCGCTCAAACACTTAAATAACAAGAAAGTATATAATAATATATGCTACCTAAACAATTTAGACTAAAAAATAAAGCAGCCTTTTCTGCAACATATAGAGTAAAAAATTCTTTCTACAAGGGAGGAGTAACTTTATTTGCAGGAATTAAAAAGAAAGATTTAGAAACCAATACTCGAGTAGGTTTTGTTGTTTCAAAAAAAACTCATAAACGAGCAGTAAAAAGAAATCGCCTAAGACGATTGATGCGAGAAAGTTATAGACTCGCTTTACAAAATAATCAACTTGGGAATTCGCAAAATTATATGTCTTTGATTTTTGTTGGTTCTGAGCATGCGTTAGGTAAAAATTTTGCAGATATTCAAAATATAATTAATAATCTTATACAAAGGTTAAAATAATGCTTGAAGGAACTTTTGCAGAGAACGTTTTAAAACACCCTAATATTCGTCCATACCCACAACAACCCCAAGAAACATCTGGGTATTATGTTGGAACTCAGGCTATTTACAGATACTCTCTCAAAGATTCCGACTATCCGACATTAATTATTCCAGATCCACTTTTTGATAATGCTGGTGGGGTAATACAAGCAGGATATTACGAGCTTGCTTTATCAGACATGAGAGATTTTTTAATACTTATACAATCTAAAAAACCTGTTGCCGTCATTCCTGTTATAAAAATTGAAGAAGATGTCACAGAACAAGATAGGTTGAATAATAAAACCGTAAAAAAAGAACTAAAAAAAGAAGAAAAAGCAAGAAAAGATACAAATGAAAAACGTGCCAAAGTTGGCATGACTCCGGACACTCCACAAATTTACATGGAAGCCACTATTGAATATGAACCCAAAGGGAAATACTACTTAATTAAGTATCAACGAGGCACTATTAAAGCTTGGGGAGCATTTAAAGGTTAAAAACAATGTTAACATTTCTTAAAATTTCCTAAAGTTTTGCAATTTTTAAGCCGTAAAATACTTTATAGAAGTATGTGCAATCATGTGTATTTTCATGAAAATAAGAAAAGGAGTATAAAGCTTATGGTTTAATAAAAGAAGATAGTGAAGAAAACGATTAATATTTCGTTACAAATACGCAAATAATAAAATTTTCAGACTTATTATTTAGTATAGTAA
>CAKUQA010000268.1 GCA_934675225.1 uncultured Candidatus Melainabacteria bacterium
ATTCTGTATTTTCCATTTTGTTTTCCCCTTTTTAACCCATTATAACCAAATTTTTTAGATTGTCCAGTTTATTACTTAACTTAATTTTTAACAGAGAAGTGCTTCCAAGATTTCTGCGTTTTTTGAAGCTTTTTGAGAATTTCTGATTTGATTTCTGTACATATATGTTCTTAATGCTTCTCTGATTAATTCTGATCTTGTACGATTTTCGTTTCCTGCAACTTTATCAATCTCGTCTAAAAATCTTTCCGGCATTGAAATTAGTACTCTTGCCATATTGTTCTCCTTTTTAATTCCCTTTGTGATTCCCCTTGTATTTATATAAAGGAAATTTGTGATTAAAAATTGCGTAAAACGTATATATTTTTTATAGTTTTTGTAATAAAACTTAATATAAAAAGGCTAAATTCTTCGTACGTAATAGTTTTGGTCTTGTTTTAATTCTGATTTTATTTTAGCGAAAATAGCAGAATTTTGTTTTTTTGATAAAATTTTGGCAGTTTTTTCTCTAATAGTGTAATCATTAATATCTTTTGTTTCCAATAATATTTTGTAAAGTTCTTCTTCTGGTATAAAATCTGCAAATTCAGATATTGTTTCAAGATACCAATATAGTTTGAATACTTCTTTGTTGATTTTATATTTGCCTTCTTGTATATCAAAAGCTTTGATTGGTGGGATTATTTCTGCAGTTTTTTTTATTAATTTTGGACAGAAGTCTGTTAAAAATTCGTTTGAGCTTTTTAATGGTTGTATAGCTTCAATAATATTTCTGCAAATATTTCCGTTTATATCAATGATTGCATCAAGAAATTTATCTGTAAAATGTGTATAAAATTCTGGATTTTGAGGTAAAAATTCTTTTAGCCTGAAAGATACTGCCTCTCTTATTTTCCCATCACAGCCAGTTAGATTAGAAATAAAAATTTCAGCTTCATTTTGGTTAATAATTGAGTCTAATTTGATAGTTGCAGCTTGCTTTTCTGCAACTGAGCCGTTTTGTAAGAGTTCAATCAGATATTCATGAGAATGAGAATTCTCATAAACATTTAAAGCTGTATTAAAATCTTGTTTATATTTTTCTGATAAAGTTTCGTTCAAATTTTGCATTTAACCTCGTTGTATTATTAATATAACATAAAATACAATGTTTTAAGAGTTGAATATGGTTTTAATGAATGATATACAAGAAATTTTCAATAGTATAATAAATTCAGGAGATAGTAGCATGAAAGAACTAATTGCGTTTTTTAAAGAGATATTTATGATGAAGGATGAAAATTCCAGTACCAAGATAGGATTATCTCAGTTTAAGGCTGAAAAAGAAGAAGTTAAACCTGTAAAGAAGGTTAAAAAGATTGAAAGAGAAGTAAAACTTTCTGATTTGATGCGAAGAAGTGCTTAATTACAAGACACTTGTTTTGTAATATACTTAGTTTATGGAAAGTAAACATGATTTACGTAAAAAAGCTAAGAATATCAGAAAAAATCTTGCAATTGAAACGAAAAGTCGATTAGCAGTTGAATTAATTCGACAAAGTTCGGTGTATGCATTTGCTAAAAATGTCATGTTTTACTATCCGATGAAAAATGAATTAAATTTATTGGATTTGTTAAATGATGATAAAAATTTTTATCTTCCCAAGGTATGTGCAGAAAAGTTGTTGATTTGTCCTTTTAAACAAGGTGACAAATTGGTTAAATCCGAATTTAATGTGTGTGAGCCTTGTTCAAATCCAATTGACGTTAAAGAGTTGGGTTTGGTCATTGTTCCGGCTTTGATGGCTGATAAATTTGGTTTTCGGCTAGGATATGGCGGAGGATTTTACGATAGATTTTTAGCTGAAAATAGTGCAGTAAAAACTATATTGCCAATTGCAAAAGAGCTTTTTGTTGAAGAATTGCCGCATGAAAGATTTGACAAAAAAGTTGATGAGGTCATAGTTGTATAAAAATGAAAAAAGGATTCGCAAATTAGCGAACCCTTTACAGGTTAGTTAAGGATAGGATTAATTATAGGTAAAATTTCTAAGCTACGTAATTAGGTTTCCATTGTTCGACGGCTTTGTCTTCACCTTGTTTACAAGCTTCAAGTTCTTGATCTAACAATTTTAATTGCGTTTCTAATTTCGCTTTTTCGGCTTGGATTTGTTTTTCCTGTTCATTAAGAAGTTTGGCTTCTTGTTTGCCGATTTGTTCTCGTTGCTGATCATAAAGATTTTTAAATATCCAATTTTGATACATCGCTTGCATATTTGGATCTTGCATTTGTTGCATTTGCATAGCAATTTGTGGTTGCATCATTTGCATTTGTTGCCCAGCTCCAAATAATGCTGCGTTGTGAGCGTACTGCATGTACATCAATTGTCTACCGAACATTGACCCCGGAGTATTCATCATATCGCTCATTGAAACTGAACCATCTCCGATATTTGCAGCATATTGTTGCAAATCTGAGAGCTTTCTGGTCAAGTTCATTAAACGATAGTTTAAATCACTTTTCCGTTGCATAATGTCTAATTTTCGGTATGCGAAAATCAATAATGACATTTTACTTTCCTACCTTTTCTAACTTTAATAACTAACCTTTTTTATAACCTACATTTATATAAAAACATGCAACTCCTTAGAATTGCATGTTTTTCGAGGTTTTATTAAGTTTTGTTACGAAATTATTTTTTGTCTCTTGTAACAACTTTATCAATAAGTCCGTATTCCAAAGCTTCTTG
>CAKUQA010000269.1 GCA_934675225.1 uncultured Candidatus Melainabacteria bacterium
AAACAAGCCCATCCGGTTTTAAAGGTCATTATTATACAAATACTGTTTGTGGTCGTATTGCGTTTGATACAAACGGATTGAAAGGACCAAATCAAATTGGTGTGGATGTATTTGAACTAGCTTACTATGGTAACGGTCGTGTTGACGGAAATACTGATGGATGGGGAAATATTGACTATGTCTTAAAAAACGATAAATTGATTAAAACAGAAAAGTATACTCCCGGAAAATTTTAGTAAGTCCTGAAATATTTTCTCTTGTTTTTGATTTATGTTCCTGCTAAAATTTCTTCAAGTGCAGAATATAAATAGAGGATTAGAATTATGACAAAGAGAGTATTATTATGTATTATGGATGGATGGGGAATTAGTAAAAATCATCCGGAATTTGATGCAACTAAACTTGCTCATCCTGTAAATGTTGATAGATTAGAAAAAGAATATCCGACAATATCTATTCATGCAGATGGACAATATGTAGGTTTGCCTGAAGGACAAATGGGAAATAGTGAAGTTGGTCACTTAAACTTGGGTGCAGGTCGTATTGTTCATCAAGATTTGTCGAGAATTAACAGAGCTATTAAAGATGGTTCTTTCTTTAAGAATGAAAAATTCTTAATGGCTATGAACCATGCAAAAGAAAATAATTCAGCTTTACATATTTTCGGACTTGTTTCTACCGGTGGTGTTCATTCATCATTAGACCATTTGTTAGCATTGATTAAAATGGCTGCAGAAAACGGATTAAAAAAAGTATATGTTCACGCTTTCTTAGATGGTAGAGATACTCCGCCTCAAAGTGCTTGTACTTTTCTTCAACCGGTTGAGGATGAATTGAAAAAATATGGACTTCCTCAAGTAGCTACTATTATCGGTAGATTTTATATTATGGATAGAGATAACCGTTGGGATAGAGTTGAAAAGGGTTACAATGCTTTGTTGTTAGGAGAAGGCGAACATGCTGCATCAGCTTGCGAAGGAGTTAAAGCTTCTTATGCAAGAGGTGATAATGATGAATTTGTTCTTCCGACTGTTATTGGTGGTGAAGAATCTAGAATTCATGATAACGACTCTATTATTTTCATAAACTTTAGGCCTGATAGAGCAAGAGAAGTTTCTAAAGCTCTTAACTTCAAAGATTTTGATGGATTTGAAAGAAAGAAAGTTCTTAAAAATCTATGTTATGTAACTATGACTAGTTATAATGAAGATTTTACTTTCCCTGTAGCTTTTCCAAAAGAACATTTGGTAAATATTTTAGGAGATGTTTTGGAAGCTAATGGAATTCATCAATTTAGAACAGCTGAAACTGAAAAATATGCACATATTACATTTTTCTTCAATGGAGGAATTGATGAACCTCAACCTCATGAAACAAGAGTTCTTGTTCCTTCTCCAAAAGTTGCAACTTATGATTTGCAACCAGAAATGAGTGCTCCTGAAGTTTGTGAGAATGTATTAAAAGCTGTTGCAAACCCTGAATACGGATTTGTTCTAGTAAACTTCGCAAATCCTGATATGGTTGGTCATACAGGCGTTATTGCGGCTGCAGAAAAGGCTTGTCATGTTGTTGATGAATGTGTGGGTAAAATTGCAAAAGCTTGTGTTGAAAATGATGTAATCATGTTGTTGACGGCAGATCATGGTAATTCTGAAGTTATGGTAAATCCTGAAACAGGAAAACCTCAAACCGCACACACAACAAATAAAGTTCCATTTGTTTTGATTAATGCTCCAAAAGATGTTCAATTGAAAGATGATGGTGCTTTATGTAATATTGCTCCTACTGTTTTGCAGTTGTTGGGTATTGAAAAACCTGTAGAAATGGATTGTGAGTCATTGATAAAGTAAGTGAGTATAAATAGTGAATGGTGAGTAATTTATTTTAATTAATTTTGTAGGATTATTCACCATTTACTTTCTGCTTTTGGCTAAATATTAAAAGGACAACTATGACAAATACTGAGAATAAAGCTTTAAATATAGATTTTTCATTCAAAAAAAATAATGTTGACGAATTATTTTTTAATCTTTCAGAAAATCCTGATGGATTTAAAAATAAAGATTTTCGTTATACATTGAGTTTGATTTATCAAACTGTTGAGGATGAGTTTGAAGGTGTTTTCTTGAGCCCGAACGCTCCTACAAGAAATACAGACTTTTTTCTTGTAAATAACAATGATAAGCTTTCTTTTTTTGTTACCCCGACAAATAATTTTCAGTATTATTTAAAGTCTAAAGGGTCATTGTTCCGTTTTAAATCCGAAGTTATGGATGACAAAGTCGGTTATGCCATGAGTCTGGATTTAGTTATGGACTATTTTGGAGGCTTTGGTGATGTCGTTGATATTGAATCTTTAACTCCAACATTTATTTATTTAAATAAGCTTACTTATTTCGTAATGAAGTTGATTGAAAAATTATATTTTATTCCGACAATAAAGAAGCGTGGAACAATGTTTAGAATTGTTTACGAACCTATTATTAATTCTCAACAATTAGCTAGAATTATTAATCAATTTGAAGAATGTGTTCCAAGTAATTTGTTTATTAAAGGTGGTCAACCTAAAAATTTTGTAAATGATTTTATTTATAATTATTTGAATTATGTTATTTATAAATTTTTAAATATTAAAGCGTATAAGTTTAAGGATGTTAAATCCGGAACTTATATGATAAAAGATTTAGAACAACGAGCTGTTATGAAAGGACATGATATAGC
>CAKUQA010000270.1 GCA_934675225.1 uncultured Candidatus Melainabacteria bacterium
GTCTTTTGAGTGCCATATCATAGGTATTGCGCAATTAGGGCATTCAATAACGTGTCCGCAGGCTTGGCATTGTGTATAGGTAGAAAAACCTCTGCGATTAATTAGTAAAATAACTTGTTTCCCTTGTTCAATAGTCTCTTTAATTTCTGTCTGCATAGGTTTTGATATTACACTTCTGTAGGCTGCACGTCCGTATTCTTGCATATTTATAACCAAAACAGGCGGAACTTTTGCATCATTATATCGTTTTTTTAGTTCAAAAAGATTTCCTGAATTTACTCCTCTGTAGTAAGTTGAGATATCCGGAGTTGCAGAACCTAATAATAATGGACAATTGTGGAATTCTGCCAACTTTCTTGCAACAACCCTTGCATCATAACGAGGTGTCGGAGTTGTCTGTTTATATGCTCCTTCGTGTTCTTCATCTATAATTATTAAACCAATGTTTTTCAATGGCGCAAAAACGGCAGAACGAGCACCTGCAAGTATTTTAATTTCGTTTTTATATAATTTTTGCCAAACGTCATAGCGTTCGCCATCAGAAATGCTGCTGTGCCAAATTGCAACATCTTCCGTTCCAAATTTTTTTGCAAGACGTTTTGTTAATTGAGAAGCCAAAGCAATTTCCGGAGCTAGAAATAAGACATTTTTACCGGCTTTAATTGTATCGTCAATAAGTTTGAAATAAACTTCTGTTTTGCCTGATGCAGTAACTCCGTGTAGAAGTATTTCAGGGTGATTGTCGGTTTGGGTTTCACCCCTTACCCTGCCCTCTCCCACAAGGGGCGAGGGGGCAGATATGTTTTCTAAAGTTTCATAAATTTTATTTAGTACATTTTCAATGTTTTCTATAATTTCATTATTCCAAAATCTTAAAATTTTAAAATTATTATTTTCTAAAAATTTTGTTCTTTCGTTATCTTTAGTAATATTATCGTTTTCGTTATGCTGTCCATCGTCTAATTCAACTATTAGTTTTTTCTCAAAACAGACAAAATCAACTATATATTTATCTATTGCTTCTTGTCGTCTGAATTTATAACCGTTTAATTGATTATTTCGTAAATAGTACCATAAGATTTTTTCAACATCTGTTGAGTTTTGGCGTAATTCTTTGGAATATTCTAAAGCTTGTTTTGTATAAAAATGTGTTACATTTGGTGTACTTTCCCTCGCCCCTTGTGGGAGAGGGTTAGGGTGAGGGGTGGATATTTTGTTTTTTATCCCTTCGTAAACTTTTTTTTGGTCTCCTGACAATTCAAATAGAGGTTCTCTTTGAGTGATTTGCAGGATATCAAGTGGGTTTCTGTATAGTTCTTCTTGGTATAATTTTATACAACCTAAAGTTTCAAGTTTTTTTATTGTTGCGCGTGTTGTTTTGGCGTATTTTTCAAACAATATCAATGGCATTTTCCCTGATTTTTCAAGGAGTTTTAAAATTTCAATTTGGCGTTTTGTTGCTCCGTCATATTTTTCAAATTCTATGAGTGTTTCTGTCTTTGAAGCTTTTTCTATTAATTTCATAGGAATAGCTGCGTTTAAAACAGTGACTAAATCGCAACAGTAATAATTTGCAACCCATTCTAAAAGTTTTAGGTAATCTATTGAAAACAGTGGGGTTTCATCAAGAATTTTGCTGATTTTTTTTACTTTAAAATCTCCGGATAAATAATCTGAAAAACCGACACAAAAAGCATTAATAAGTCCTTGTCTGCCGAATGGTACAAGAATAGCCTGACCAATTTGAATTTTGTCTTTCATATCGTCAGGTATCAGATAGCTGAAAGTCTTTACTCCAAGTCCTTTAATATTAACAAGAGCGGAGGCATATTTTTGTTGTTGTTCGAAAAGGTTTGTTTGCATGTTTTTTTTAATGATGAGAAATTTAGAATGAGAAGTGAAAGATAAAATATTCTTTCACTTCTCACAAGTGTTTATTCTTCTTCCATAAATTCTTTTTTAGCTTCTTGAATTGCTTCTTCTAATAAGTCAATTTGTTCAGGAGTAAAAGTTACACCTTTTTTAGTTGGAAGCCAAGTTTGACCTTCATCTGTTGTGTAAAATATTCTCATATTCAAATAGCTTTTTCCCTTATATTCGCTAATTGAAATTTGTAATTGTTCAGTGTCTGATCTTTCGATTGCTGCTAATAATTTTGCATCTGCCATTGTTCTCTCCTTTTATAAATAAAATAAATTGTAAGAAACAAGCTTTAAACTTCTTCTTACACCAATAATCATACCACAGAAATTTTCATGTTAGAATTAAAGCAACAGTTAAGATAAATAAGGAGAGTAATTATGATAAAAGTTGCAGTGTGTGGAGCTATGGGCAAGATGGGAAAAGAAGTTTGTCTTGCTGTAGAGGAATGTCCTGAGACAGAACTTGTTGCGAAAATAGATATAGCAAGTGATGGGATGTACCATTCTATTGCAGATGCACACAGGGTTGAAGATATTGACATATTATTTGATTTTACACAGCCAAAATCTATTTTTGAGAATGCTAAATATTGTCTTAATAACGGAATAAAAATAGTTATTGGAACAACCGGTCTAAAAGATAGTGAAATTGAAGAATTGAAACAATTTTCCGAAGAAAAAAATACAGGATGTTTAATTGCACCAAACTTTTCTACAGGTGCTGTTTTAATGATGATGTTTGCACAAATGGCTGCAAAATATTTTGATAATGCTGAAATTATTGAATATCACCACAACC
>CAKUQA010000271.1 GCA_934675225.1 uncultured Candidatus Melainabacteria bacterium
GAATTTTGTTTACACCAGAGAGTTTTACCCCTCTCCCGTATCTCAAACACTCACTAACGTTCGTGAAGATCTACGACCTCTCCCACAAGGGGCGAGGTAATTTAATTAGTTAGTTCCATTTAGTTCTGGTTGGAACGATAGTTACCAATCTGCCTTCGCATCCAGGAACAGAACCTTTAACTAATACTAAGCTTTTTTCAGCATCAACTTTAACTAATTTCAACTTAGTAATAGTAACTCTTTCGTTACCCATGTTACCAGCCATTCTTTTACCTTTGATAACACGAGAAGGAGTTGTACCGGCACCGATAGAACCAGGTTCTCTGTGGTTTTTAGAACCGTGTCCCATAGGTCCTCTTGAGAAGTTCCATCTTTTTACTGTACCTTGGAAACCTTTACCAATTGATTTTCCTGTAACATCAACTTTTTCTACATTATCAAGAACAGATAATTCAATTTTGTCACCAACTTTGTAGTCAGCAGGATTGTCAACTCTGAATTCTTGAAGATGTCTAAAGTTTTCAAGGTTATTTTTCTTAAAGTGACCTATTTCAGCTTTAGTCAAATGTTTTTCTTTAGCTGCGATTGTACCTACTTGTATAGCATTGTAACCGTCAGTTTCAACTGTTTTTACTTGAGTAACAACAATCGGATCTACTTTGATTACAGTTACGGGAATAGCCAAACCTTGTTCATCAAAGATTTGTGTCATTCCAAGTTTTTTACCTATTACACCTAGTGTCATTTTTTACCTTTCTAGCTCACCCTACTTGGTGCAGACACTTTTCTGCCCCTGTTTCGGGATTGCATTTTCTCTTGCGAGCGCTACTTCTTTACCTTTTTCGGGATTTCCACCCGACACGTGCCAGACGTGTGTAGTTCACATTACATGCATAATGCTTATTAAATTTTCAAAAAGTTATATCAAATTATAACTTTACTTCAATATCTACACCAGCTGGAAGATCAAGTCTACCCAATTCTTCAACTGTTTGTTGAGTTGGTTCGTATATATCAATAATACGTTTATGAGTTCTCATTTCGAAATGTTCACGAGACTTTTTATCAACGTGTGGTGAACGCAAAACGCAATATATACGTCTTTTTGTAGGTAAAGGAATAGGTCCGGCTACTTTAGCTTCAGTTCTTTTTGCTGTTTCAACGATTTTATCAGAAGAAACGTCAATTAATTTGTGATCATAAGCTTTTAAACAAACTCTGATTCTTTGTCTAGTTGTGGTTGCCATTTGCATTCCTTTTTCTTTTTATTATGTAATACACTGCTCAGAACTGCTATTCAACAAATATTTCGGATATTAGTAAATACTTTATTCCAAGCATAACAATGGTAAAACAAACAAAATATACTGTCAACAAGGGTAATTTATTTTTGTATATAATTCGTTACAATATTCAGAAAATATTTTATAACTTTTTCAAATTGTTACATTTCGCAATATTTTCGAATAAAAAAATGATGAAGCGAACAACTTCATCATCTTTTATGAATTAATAATACTTATTTACTTTCTAATTGGCTCATCTGACCATTTTAAGCGTTCACGAAGATTTGCTAAACATTCTTTTTTAGCATCTTCAAAGCCTTCTTCTCCAGTACGAAAACGATTTTTAGGACCACCATAAAATGAGAGCCATACTTCTTCATTAACATCAGGATTTATCTTCTTGCCATTTTCAGCAATATCATAAATAGTACTTTTATTGTATGTGTTCAAATGATAAGAGCCACCACTCAACAAAGAAGAAACACCATAAGTACCATTATCGGAAGATTGTCCAGTCATTTTAACACTAGAACCATTCGCGAGTTCTTTATTTATTACAGTTCTCCCACTATAACTATTAATTGAAGTTCTGGCAATTGCTTTATCTGCATTTGGATAGCTATTATGACATGGGAGTTGGAAATCTTCTTTATTATAAACCCATTTATAGAAATTTCCTTTTTCGTCTTTTTGCATCACAATAACAATATTTTGGTCATTTTTTGGAATAAATGCCTTACCATCTACTCCAAATGTTTTATAATATTCATTAAGATTATTTACAGCATCTTCGCCTTTCAAAATTCCATTTGCAGCTTGTTTTGCTTCTTCTGCAAGTTCTTCTGTTTTTTCGGCACCTTGAGTCAATGTATCTCCGGTTTTTGTTCCAGTACTCGGAACAGAATTTCCAGCCTTTTCTCCGGCTTTTTCAGTTGCTTTTTCCACACCACCCAGAAATTCTTGAATACCTTTACCCAGTTTCCCATTATAACCTGCAACACCTAAACAAATTACTGCTGCTAAGGCTGTTGCACCTATCATATATTTTGTTGCATTGGATTTTTCTTCATCAACTTCTTGATTTGATGTAAAACTTTGAGCTGACTTGAAATTTGACTTTGTATTTTGATTCAAACCTACTGAATAATTTCTAATTGCTTCTACTGCCATTATTAAACCCTTTATTTTCGATACACTACATATAAATTAAAACACAAGGCTCCAAAAATTTGACACAGTGCGCCTCATAGCATAGCATAGCATAGCATAGCATAGCATAGCATAGAGCGATTATGACTGGGTTTGAGCCTATTTTAAATTCGTATTTACATATTGTTACAATTAAATTTAAGGGCGAATTCAAGAAGCAATCGCAACACTAAGTTGTTCGAATTTTTCATTTGGTGTTAAATACCCCAGAACTTTCATT
>CAKUQA010000272.1 GCA_934675225.1 uncultured Candidatus Melainabacteria bacterium
GGGTTTATGATAGATATGTTTATTTTTGAGTAGATAATGGATAATTCTCAATTATCATTGATTCATATTAAAATCTATTTCAGGAGAAGGTGAATACTATGCTTTTTTTCTGTTTTTCGAGCAAAGACCGACACTCAATCCATTTTATTTCATCTAACTAATTATGGATTACCAGTCTGGTATGACCGGCATAAAATGTTATTAGGCGATGAACGAGATAATAAAAATTTTGACGAAGGAGTAAAGGCCTGTAATTATTCAATTATTATTTTAAGTGCTAATACAATTGCATCCGAATGTGCAAATGAGGAAATTGATTTGATTTATCAGAGATATAAACAGCATAAAATGTATGTGTTTCCTATATTTTTCAATATAAAAGCCAGTCAATTACCAGAAAAATATTGTTGGATGAAAAGATTAGTTTATAAAGAACTTACTGTTGCAAATGATTCGCGAAGTGCTTGCAATCATATTATATGTAAAGTGACCTTAGATGAATTGCAAAAGTATAAAATCAAAACGATAAATGAATATTTAAAACTTTATAAAAATAATAAGGCATTTTCTTACCTCACAGAATTAATTGATTCATATTGCAAAATAAGTGATGAAAATCATAATGCACAAATTGCATTACTATATGCTGGATGCCTTTATATCAAAGAAAAATATAATTGTTGTTTAGAAATTCCAGAATTTTATTATAAAGGTATCCAGCGACTCTTTGAAGAAACACGGCTTAATCTGCCTATCGACTTAAGAGAAACTCTTATTTTTGAAAGACTTTTTTTATTACTGTTTAATGCAGCGATATTCGGTTACACTATTTAATATATTAACTATTACCTCTGAGATTTTCTGAGGTTCGGTCTCATAACGGAGAATATCTATTTTTTTTGATAAATAATAAAATTGATTAATGTTTGCTTTAACTTCTTTCCAAATAATATTTGCTTCATAACCAGTTGCACCAACTGGAATAATAACAAAATTGTTAGCCTTGGCAATTTGAAATTCCTGATATGTACCGGTGCTAAAATGTGCTATATTATCATCAAACATACCTGCTTTGTTCATGTTTCTTGATTGACCAAATAAAAATATTGCTGCACTGCAATCACGCTGCATTAGTTTTCTATAAGTTTCCTTTTTTTCTTCACTTAAATTCATGTGAAAAGGAAATGGACGCATTGATAAATATTTTGGTGTGTTGGAGATATTTCGTTCTGCTAAATACTGATTTGCATATCCTGTTATGTATGTTCCAAGTCGTTTACCTACTCCTGTACTGATACGATAACCGGAATTATAAAGATGATTTACTAAAGCACAAGATAACTTATCAGCAAAATTATTAGTGTTTTCAGTGACAGAATCATATGAACCAGAAATAAATACTTTCTTTTCTTTAGTTTTTCCATTTAAACAATTTATGATATTAAGCATTCCATCTTTTGATGCACACAAACATGTAATATTATATCTTTTTTTCAAATCTTCAACAAAATAGTAAAAATCTTGTGAAACATTTTCATCTATATACATTATTGCATAATGACCTTCCATAGAACCACCCAAAAATTCTTGTATAGAGCATAGGCAATCCAATACTAAAGCATCTGAAAAACTGTATCCAATAAATAAAAATGTATTCGAGACTAATTCTCTTTTTAAGAAAGTTAAAAAAAGTGGATGCTTTTTTAAATAATGTTCATAATCATTTTTTGTTAAAATCATATTTATTGGTTCTGATATATCACCATTCATCTTATAAATATTAACTTTATCATGGCAATCTATACTGGCTAAATTTTTATCATTAACGATAATATTGTGTGGAATACATTTTTTCCCTAATTCTGTTTCTATACTTTTATCGTAATTAGTAGTCCAAATACTGTTAAATCCTATTTCTAATAAGGAATTTAATAAAATAATAAGTTGGACTCTTGTGGAATTTTATTAATTTTATTATTGATAATACTTCTCAAATCCGAATCACTATGCTCATTCGCATAATACTGTGCAAGAGAATATAAATCTATTTTATTTAAGTCAACATTAAGTTCTTCGGCACATTCGGAAAGCAGATCTGCCCACCCAGGATATCCAGAGTTTCGAGATACTCCAGCTCCTATAAAAAGAGACGCCTCATTATTTATAATTTGATCAGAAAATTTTTTATAAAAGTGTGGTAATTGATCGGCAGTTTTCGTTAATAAACGCTCATAAATACTTGACATTTTCTTCCCCTATTTTAAAGTTTATTTATATGTTGATAATTGAGAATTATCTATTCATTATCTTATTTGGATTATAGCAAATCTCGCCAGATTTTTCTATTGAATTCATCCCAATATAAAATTTTTTCATTATTCTTAGTATATTTATGCCTTACCAATATTTTTGTATGCAAAAAAGACCGCCATTTTTCGCCGATCTCCTCTCCTGCATTTTATATATGTATCTTTATGCGTTCCTTTACGCTGCTCCTATGATCTTCATATTATTCCGTGGGTGCATATCCCGTAAGATTTCTGCCTGTTTTCTGGCTGCCACATGAATATAGATCTGTGTTGTCTTTATGGAAGAATGCCCCAGTATCCGCTGTACACAGCTTATGTCCACTCCTTCCTCAATCAGATATGTTGCAAATGAATGTCTGAACATATGTGGTGTGATATTTCTTTCTATTCCAGCCTGAGCTGT
>CAKUQA010000273.1 GCA_934675225.1 uncultured Candidatus Melainabacteria bacterium
AAAAGTAAAAATTAGTACATCTGGAATAACGTTAATTTCACTAGTATTAACAATAATAATACTTATTATATTAGCAATTAAAGCTGTTTTAGTATAAAAAAGCAACTTTTCTTTATTTTTTTTACTAGCATGCCCAAAATAAGCATGGGAAAAGGATTTTTTACAATTCTTAACAACGCGATAAATCATGTAATCATGCTCATGCCATGGGTTTCCATGGTTTAAAATCTCAAAACCATGTCATAGTGCATTCTTTAGCATGATTGACTTTTGAAAATCGGCTATATAGCCACTATTTCGGGGGTTGTTACAAATTTTAATATTCACATGTCCCGCCCTTGAAATAATTTCCTTATTTTTTATAATATTAATAGAGAGGTGAAACACATCTCTGATGGGGATTTTGACGGTTTTCCGTTACGGTTGCCATGCTTGGGTAAGAAATATATAATTGGAGATTTTATAAATTGTTTAGAAGTAGGGATATGGGTAGAGCTGTTGCAGTAAGAAGATGGACACCTACAGCTCTTGAATGTTATAAAAGAGGTTGCAATTGTGAAGGATGTTTCTATAGAGACTTCTTTAGCGGTTCTTCTCAAAAATGTCAAATGAAAGCCTCTGTACTTGAATTGGTACGTGTTATAGGCACTCCAAATGTTGAGTTGCAACAATTTATTATAGAAGATTAAGCAAAAAAATTTTAAATATAGTCTGAAATAGTCTATTTGATGTAAATAAGGGCTTTAAAAATCAGACTATGTGTGTTATAATATACAAGCAGTATGTTATATGGAGGTTCGACATGCACATTTACGTAAACGGAAGAAACATTGAAATCACAGATGCAATCAAAGCTTATGTGAAAGAAAAATTCGGCAAAGTTGCTACACATTACGACCAAATTCAAGGCATTGATGTAGTGCTTTCAGTTATCAAAAACCCATCTGCTTCCGGCAAACACGTTGCAGAAGTTAGCTGCAAAATGGCTACTGGTGTAGTTCGTTGCGAAGAAGCTGCTGATTCTATGTATGAAAGCATCGACTTATTAGCTGACAAATTAGCAAGACAGGTTCAAAAATTCAAAGACAAAAGTATTGGTTCAGATAAATCTTCTATCAGAACAGAAGCTAATGTTGAAGCACCTGCTGAAGCTGAATAGTTTTTAACTAAAAAACAAATTAATAAAAAAGGACGTCTGATGGCGTTCTTTTTTATTGTCTTTTTTTGTTTTATAATACACTTATGATTAATAATAAAAAAGTAGTTATAATAATGCCTGCATATAATGCAGAAAAAACCTTAAAACAAACTTATGATGAAATATACAAAGACTTTGTAGACGAAGTAATTCTTGTTGATGATAATTCCCAAGATAATACAAAATTAGTTTCTAAAGAATTGAACATCACGACAATAGTTCATAAAAAGAACAAAGGTTATGGCGGAAATCAAAAATCCTGCTATAAAGCAGCTTTAAAAGCAGGAGCCGATATTGTAGTAATGTTACATCCTGATTATCAATACACACCAAAGTTAATCCCAGCAATTGTTTGTATGATGGCTTTTGGGCAATATGATGCAGTTTTAGCATCCAGAATGCTCGGAAATTCTGCATTAAAAGGCGGCATGCCAATGTACAAATTTATTTCAAATAAATTTTTAACAACATTTGAAAACATTTTTACAGGCGAAAAATTGTCAGAATATCATACCGGATTTAGAGGTTTTACAAAAGAAGTTTTGGAAACACTACCACTT
Organism: uncultured Candidatus Melainabacteria bacterium; assembly: GCA_934675225.1. Classification (GTDB taxonomy): domain Bacteria; phylum Cyanobacteriota; class Vampirovibrionia; order Gastranaerophilales; family Gastranaerophilaceae; genus Stercorousia. Next base: position 1,759 of record CAKUQA010000273.1, read on the forward strand.
GCAGAATGTGATGACGATTTTATTTTTGATAACGAAATGCTCGCACTGCTATTTTATAACAACTTCAAAATTGGCGAAGTTTCTTGCCCAACTAAGTATTTCAAAGAAGCATCTTCTATAAACTTTTTACGCTCTTGCAAATACGGTTTAGGCGTTCTTGCGGTAAGTTTAAAATATAGACTTGCCAAAATGGGCTTGAAAACAAAAATATTTAAACCTGATGCAAAAAAATTAGATTTATCTACAGAAATAGAGTACTATTTTAAATAACTTAAATTTTCATACTCTGCGATAAATTCAGAAAGTTTTAGTCCTAAAGCTGCTGATATTTTTGCAATTATATCGAGTTTTATGCCTTGTTTTAGATTCTCAATTCGACATAAAATTGCAGGATCAACTTCTGCTTCCGTTGCTAATTTATTTAGAGATAAACCTTTTTGCAACCTTTTATTTTTTATAAATTTTCCTAACTCTGAATATTGCATTTATTGAGATTATGCAATATAATATAAATAAAAGCATTGAGATTTCTCAATGCAATCAGGAGGATTTATGGGACCGAAAAACCACAAACAAGGCTTTACACTTGCGGAAGTTTTAATTACACTCGGAATAATTGGAGTTGTCGCTGCCTTAACTATGCCTATGTTGATAGGAAATTACCAAAAGAAAGTTACTGCAGAAAAATTAAAAAAACTATATTTAAACTATGAAAATGCACTTCAATTAACAGAGACAGAAGAAGGTTTAAGCCGCACAGAATGGCGATTTGCAACAACAACAGAAAGAAATGATTTTATAAATAACAAAATCGTTCCAAATTTAAATTGTCAAAAATTTGTTGAGAATATAGGTGATAGTTCCAGAAGATAGTCCCCGATTTGTGTCCTTAATGATGGTGGCATAATAGCTTTTCACGAATATTCAGCAGGCTCCTTAACAGAAATTG
>CAKUQA010000274.1 GCA_934675225.1 uncultured Candidatus Melainabacteria bacterium
CTTTTTAATACTTCAAATAGGTTAAAACCATGATTATGAGAGGTTATGCGGCGATTGCCCCCCCCCCGATGAGCGCGCCAATTATGGCATTTAATTCAAATCTTTTCATAAACTTCCTCTCTTTTTAAAATATTACTTTCTCATTATACAATATTTTTAAGAGTTTTTCAAGTTTTAAATTAATATACAATTTGAACATACACAGTTCTGGTTCTTGACTTATTATCAAAATCCACCAAAACTATTTGCTGCCACTGACCTAATTGTAAAGCGCCATCTATCAATGGAACCATTGTAGAATTTCCAACAATAGATGCCCTTACATGAGCATATCCATTACCATCATGCCAAGTTGCATCATGATGATATTCTGAATCTACAGGAGCAATCCTATCCAAAGCCTCCGGCAAATCAACTAGAAGCCCCGGTTCAAATTCAATATTAGTAATAGAAACAGTACTTCCCGCGACATAAACATGCACAACCGCATTTTGCAAAGAATGCATATATACTGCATTTTTCACCTTCTGTGTAATATCGATTACATCAGTATTTCCTCTTGTATTAACACTAAACTTTTCATTAATTACAGTCACGACTACTAACTCCTTTTTTATCCAAATATTTCATCAGAATAAAATACAAATTCAAGATGCCCTATTATAATAGTATCACCATCTTTGACACCTTTTTTTGCCAATTCATCAAAAACGCCCATTCCCTTCATGATATTTTGAAAACGAATAACCTGCTCAGAATTACGTTCATCCGTAACTCCTGCAATTCTTGAAATTTTACCGCCTTCAATTATATAAGTATCTTTTGCGACTTTATATATCTCAAAAGAACTATCATCATTATTGTAAGCACCAGTATCTTCTTCTACAACTACTGATATCTCTGTCTTAGGAATTTCATCAACTTTTTGTCCCATAAAATCAAGCAATTGCTCAATATTTTCCCCTGTAACGGCAGAAATTTCAAATACATCATTTGAGACTTTTTTAAATTGCTCTAAAAGTTCTTTTTTCCTTTCTTCATCAATTGAATCAATTTTATTGAGAGCAACAATTTGATAAAGATTTGCAAGATGTTCTGAATGCTTTTCTAATTCCAGATTGATTTTTTTATAATTGTCAAACGGTTTTTCTTCTGTAGCATCAACAAGATGTACTAAAAAACGACATCTTTCAACATGACGTAAAAAATCATGTCCTAAACCAACGCCTTCCGACGCACCTTCAATCAAACCAGGGATATCCGCAACAACATATCCGTCACCGGAACATTTTTTTACAACGCCTAGATTTGGAATAAGAGTAGTAAAAGGATAATCAGCGATTTTTGGTTTAGCAGAACTTATTCTACTGATTAAGGTTGATTTTCCTGCATTTGGCATCCCTAATAAACCAACATCAGCAATCAATTTCAACTCTAAAAACAATTCTCTTTCAATAGGCGGTTCCCCCGGCTCGCAAAACTGAGGAGCTCTTTTTTGCGCAGTAGCAAACCTAGCATTCCCTCTGCCACCGCGACCTCCTTTAGCAACAAGAACTTTCTGTTCATGCTCTGTCAAATCAGCTATAATATTACCGGTTTTAACATCTCTCACTACAGTACCTACAGGCACTTTTATGTATAAGTCTTTAGCTCCACGGCCATGCATATTTTTTATACTACCGTTTTCCCCACCTTCTGCCTTAAAAACAGATTTGTGTTTAAAATCCATAAGAGTAGACATATTTTCATCACCAATTAAATAAACATCTCCGCCTCTGCCACCGTCACCACCGGCAGGACCTCCCTTATCTACAAATTTTTCTCTACGCCAAGCAACCATTCCGTTACCACCACGTCCAGAAACTACTCTTATTTTTGATTTATCGATAAATTTCATGATATCCCTTTTCAAACGATAGCGAGCGATTAACCTTAATGCTCTGATAACCTCTTGCCTTATTCGACAACAATTTTACTATCACTATTTTCTTGTTTATATTACAATACTACTATGAAAAATATAAAAAATAAATTGTTCTCTAAAGAACCTGTTACAATTGGACCGGAAAGCGGTTATGATAATTACATAATGGCAATTGAATCAAGTTGTGATGAAACAGCTTGTTCTATAGTAAAAAACGGACGAGAAGTTATAGCAAATGTTGTTGCATCTCAAATAAAAACTCACGCGCAATTTGGAGGAGTTATTCCTGAAATTGCAGCAAGAGAACATTTGGATTCTATTAATATTGTTATAGAAGAAGCTTTTAATCAGGCTAAAGAAAATGCAGGACTTAATCCTGAGGATATTACAGCTTTTGCAGGAACTGTAGGCCCCGGATTGGTTGGATGTTTACTTGTAGGATTGAATGCCGCAAAAACTCTTGCTCTAACTTATGACAAACCATTTATTGGAGTTAATCACCTTAATGCTCACCTTTGCGGCAATTATCTTGATACAGAATTAAAACCTCCTTTTATGGCTTTGTTAGTAAGTGGAGGACACACCCAAATTATTGATGTTAAATCTTATTCAGAACAAACAATTTTAGGTGAAACTATTGATGATGCAGTTGGCGAAGCCTATGACAAAGTTGCAAGATTAATAGGTTTGCCTTACCCTGGAGGACCAAAACTGGATAAATTGGCTCAAGAGGGTAATCCGTTTGCATTTAAACTTCCGGAATCAAGAGTTGATGGC
>CAKUQA010000275.1 GCA_934675225.1 uncultured Candidatus Melainabacteria bacterium
ATTTTCGATTGTAGCACAAGAAATTAATGTTTGCCAATAATAATTATCATTTTTGCATTTAGTTTTTAATTCTTCAAAATCTCGTATTGTAGTCTCACTAACTGCATCTAAATCTCTTTGTGATATTGAACGATAAAATGTTGCAATTAACTCTTCAATAAAGTTAGCACCTAAGTTTTCTCCTTTGTACAAGGAAATTAATTCAAATCCCCATTTCTCAGGAATTGCAATTGCTAAAAAATCTATTAAACCATAATAGATATATGATTTTTCTTTGAATAACTCTATTTTTTCTTTAAGCAAATTTTTCGTTGTACTTATTTTAGGTTCATTTATACTTTCGAGTAATATTTTTGTTGTCAAGAAATCTCTATATCTATCATAAGAAACATAGATATAATCTTGATTTATAACGAATAAGCCACTTTTTTCTAAGTTGAATAAAATTGTTTTAGACCAATTAGGATTCTTATCAATATCTCTTATTGCATCTTTTACCTTTTGTTTTTCAATGTGTATATTCCCTTCGTTTTCATATATTAACCTTGATATTTTGGATATGACCATATTAACAAATTTATCATCTGCATCTAAATCTAGTTTTTCTGAAATATCATTATTTAAATATTCTAAATACGCTTGAAAAATAGTTGAAACTCCATTAATACCTTTGGGGAATTCTCCTTTATTTTTAAATGCTTCACACAAAGTTTTTAATATTAAAGGATTTGATAATTCTGGTGACAATAACGGTGTAGAAGGTATTTTTATGTTGTAAAAGTTACAAAATGCATGTAAGGCTTGGATAGAATTATCTAAAAATCCAGTATGTCTAAAAGTTTCAAAGTCTTTATTGTAATTAGAAAATTCTCCAAAAATATCTTTGCGATATTCCTCACGACAACTTATTATTAGTCGAATATTCTCATAGTTATTAGCTTCGTTCTTTAACAATTTAATTTCAGTAAATATTTTTTTTCTTTCACAACATTCCCACTCATTAATTCCATCAATCATAAAAAGAGCAATTTGATTCCTTGATTTCGCATAACAATTCAGGGCACCAAAAAATTCTTTTATGTTTTGAAAAGCACTGTGAAATTGTTCTAAAATAGATGATTCAAGTGTTTTTTGATAAAAATAGTGCCCAAATGTTAAAATAGCAATGAAATCATCATTTTTGAGCATTTGATTTACCATATCACATAATAAATGTGTTTTTCCATTTCCTGCATTTGCAAAAAGTAAGTAATTCTTATGATTTATTTTATGTACAAAATTGGATAAAGAATATAAATTTTCATCAAAAGTCCTTCCTGCTTGCTGAATGGTTTCATCCCAGTCTCTTTGTCTTTGAATATCTGTAAGAACGGGGTATCTATTATGCTTTGCCCAATTATCTGGCAAAGAAGGTCTAAAATCTTTATCCCAAGCTATTTTGTGTATTATAGAACTAACTTTATTTAAATCATCTTTTGTATATTTTGGCAAAATAGTTTTTGGGGAGTTTATAATTTCTCCAAATGTGACTAACATCTCTGTTATAGTTTCTTCAATTTTGCTAGATGTTTCGATTTTATCGAAGCAATTATATCCTTTAAAAAACTTGAAAGAATCTAAAAGATTTTTTAAAGTTTTTCTATAGTATTTTAGTGCAGACTCAGTTTTAGCTAATTGAAAAATATAATCTTTTGTTGATGTTTGGACATTCAAATCTACAGAATATCTATTATTAGCTTTACATTGTATTTCTTTAAAATGTTCATCAAACCAATCAGATGAAAAAACACTTTTATCAAACCAATATTTTATCATTCCAACATTGTAATTGTTATCTTTTATAAGTTCTTGAATAATTTCACTTTTACCCATCCATTTAAATTCAATATCTTTAATCTTTTTCCATTTATTAACGTATTTAATCCATATTGTTTGCCCATCGTTTTTGCCTTGTTTTTGGTCTGTTTTGTCAAATGGTGTAAATATATAATATTTTTTTAAGTTTGTGTGCTTGCCTAATGCTATTTTCACAGAAGAATCGATTTGAGACCATAAATTTCCTAAATCATTAGAGAATTTTGCTTGCATTCCATATTCTTCACCGTTATTAAATTTCCAATATGATTCAATACCTGCATCACCGCTAGCTCCATTTTTATTTATAAATTCCGCATTATTATTCCAAGAATTTTCTAATCCTAAATTTCTAAAAAGTTGGCAACAAAACTCTTCAAAAGCATCTTCTTGTGATGTAAAATGTTTAATTTGGATATCTAGCAAATTTATATTCATACACACACTCCTATAAGTGAATTATAGCATAAATTTAATAAAATCTAGATATTTTTACGTTTTGCTGATTACTATTTTATCCAACCTTATTTTGAAAAATACTTTGATAAAATTCATCCATCCTATTTGCAACCTGTGATTCTTTACTTTTAATCAGGTGTGAATAAGTATTTAAAGCTTGATAATTGTTTGACGGATGAGAAGAACGCAAAATCTTAATCAATGGGTATTGTTGGTTAAACTCTAATTCTTGCTCTTTTCCTTTATACGCAAGCATTTTTATCTCATTAGCTTTTCTTCCCCATAACATAATTACTAGAGGTTGCTTATTCTCTGTCTTAACTTTAAGAAGTTTAGAAATTACTTGATTTATAAAATCTTGCCAAGCTTTAATATGGAAATCCTGAT
>CAKUQA010000276.1 GCA_934675225.1 uncultured Candidatus Melainabacteria bacterium
GTTGTGACCAATACCAGGGATATATGAAGTAACTTCAAATCCGTTTGTTAATCTAACTCTGGCAACTTTTCTTAAAGCTGAGTTTGGTTTTTTAGGGGTTGTTGTGTAAACCCTAGTACAAACTCCACGTCTTTGAGGGCAATTCATCAAAGCTGGAGATTTTGTTTTGTCTGTAAGCTTTTTACGTTCACTACGTACAAGCTGGTTAATTGTAGGCATTTAATTTCTCCTTTTTCTTTTCTACCTTTGCGGCAAAACCATATCCTGAAACCCTTACGCATTCCGGTTATGACGGGACTACCGAAGAACTTTTAAGTAATTCCTACGTCCTATTTTTGCCTAATTGCCTTGAAATTTCAGCACGAAAATACAGGCAATATACATTTATTAAACAACGAGAGCATAATAATGTCAACTAATATTGCAAATCTGTTAATAATGCTATATAATTCGAAAGTGTAATGGAGAGAGTTTATGAATAAAGAAACAAAAAGTAAATTAATAGAAGTTGGCAGTTTTTGTGTTTGTTTAATAGTTTTGCTTGGTATTGGATATTTTTCAGGCATATTAAAAGGCTTTGCACCTCAAGATTTTGCAAATGCCTATAATGAATTATTTAATAATTTTTCGAAATCATCATTTGTAAAAAACAACAATATCAGTATTACAAAAACAAAATCATCAGGAACAAAAAACTCTGCAGTTTATAATGATTAGCAAATTGCCAGAATACCGGATTCAGTGCTAAGAGGTGTAAATAATACCGGAGCATGGACTCAAATATTTAATTCATATAACAAATCTGTTTTTTATATATACGACGACAAAAACAATGAATTTGATAATTCAATAAAGAGTTATATTGCAAATGATACTCAAAATTCATATTCTGTTCGCTCATATAGCAAAAGTGAGTTTAATAGTTTGAGAGTAGGCGATATTGGCCCTTCCAAAATATGTGACAGCCTTCAAGAATGTAACCAAGTAAGACAAAAAGCTTCTGATTATTCTTCTATGGCAGAATTTCTTAAATATTGCGGTAGTATATTATGTGTTATAAACCCAGCCAAAAATGAATATGTAAAAGTAAAAAATCGTCAATCAGCTACAAAAGTTCTTAATGATTTAAAAAATTGGTAATTAAACCAATTTAAAATCACCGTTTTTCTTTATATGTTCAACAAGTCCACCATCGTTTAATAGTTTAATCATAACCGGTGGAAGTGGTTCAATAGGGATTATTGCGCCATTTGTAAGGTTTGTTAAAATTCCTTTTTCAATATCCAAATCCAACTCATCACCTGCATCAATAGCATCTGTATCAGCTTCTATTACTAAAAGTCCGATATTAATAGCGTTTCTGTAAAATATTCTGGCAAAAGATTTTGCAATAACAGCACCAACACCTGCAATTTTTATAATTTGTGGTGCATGTTCTCTGGAAGAACCTAAACCAAAATTGGAACCACCTACAACAAAATCTCCTTTTTTCATAGAAGAAGCAAATGTTGGGTCAGCATCTTCTAATACGTGTTTAGCAAATTCCGGTAAATTAGAACGTAAATGAAACAATCTTCCCGGTGCAATATGGTCTGTTGAAATATTGTCACCAAATTTAAAAGCTTTTCCCCTCATATAATTTCTCCTATATATACTTACCCTATAGTATTGATTATACTACAAAATAATGTTATAATGAAAATATTAAGTAAAAAAGGTAAATAATTATGTATTTTGATAGAAAATGTAAAATAACTTTTATATGCAACGGAGCAACAATTTTTAGTGAGGATGACAGGTTTACGGACTCTGAAACATATCCTCCGCTTAGTGATGCAGGTGTTGAAGAAATTAATAAGATTTGTTTATTTTTGAAAAACAGAGGAATTAAAAACGATAAAATTTATACATCTCCTGCTACTCGTTCAGTTCAATCGGCTGCTATGATTACAAAGTTGTTCAAACAAGATTTTGAAATTATTGAAGATTTACACCCAAGAAAATGCGGAAAATTTAATAATTTAACTTTTGAACAAGTTTATGAGGAATTTCCAGAAGATTTAGAAAAACTTATTAATTCTCCGGAAATAGCAGTTCCAGAAGATGCTGAAAGTGTTACAGATTTTATTAATAGAGTAAATTCTACTATTGAAAAGATAATTGAAGAAAATCAGGGTAGTAGAATTATTATTGTAACTCATAAAGATATAATTAAATCAGCAATTGTTTCAGCGTTAGGAATGCCGCATAGTTCTTTGCATAGAATTTATATTAAATCAGGCAGTGCCACACAAATCAGTTATTTTGAAAAATGGTCTAGCTTGGTTTACTGCGATTATACTCCAATGTAGAGCTATTTTATACTCAATAACCTTTTATTTTCACTGATTAAAAAATCTTTCCCAGGGCGTATATTAATAAAATCCCAAGGGAGAGCTTCATCAAGTGAATAATTTTCGAATGCCAATTTATCTGCATTTATATTGAATTTTTTAGCTGCAGACTTAAAGGCGCCAAGTTTTCCGCCTTGTTTATAAACTTCTATCAGAAAATCGGTCAAACGACTATCTCCTCTTGATAGTACTGCTTGCCAATAATCCCATTTTATGCTGGATATTTGAGTGGAAACTCCGATTTTTCTCAATTCTTTTTGCAAATATTGACTCTTTTTCTCTAAAGATTTATTGTCTTCACGTCCAC
>CAKUQA010000277.1 GCA_934675225.1 uncultured Candidatus Melainabacteria bacterium
AGATTTGTCGAAGACAACTGGGAATCTCCAACACTAGGTGCTGCAGGTGTAGGTTGGGAAGTTTGGCTTGATGGTATGGAAATTACTCAATTTACATACTTCCAACAAGTTGGCGGTGTAGAAGTTAAACCTGTTGCACTAGAGTTAACTTATGGTTTGGAACGTATTGCGATGTACCTTCAAAATAAAGAATCGGTATATGACATTATGTGGAATGATACGTTAAAATACGGAGAAATATTCTTACAAAACGAGATTGAACAATCTAAGTATAACTTTGAAGTTAGTGATTCTAAATCACTGTTCACAATGTTTGATTTATATCAAAAAGAAGTTGATAATTGTATTAGCGCAAAACTTGTTTTGCCGGCTTATGATTACGTACTAAAATGTTCTCATACATTTAATCTCTTGGATGCAAGAGGAGTAATCAGCAAAGACGAAAGAATTAACTTCATAAACCGAGTAAGAACAATGGCTTCTGCCGTTGCAAGACTGTATGTAGAGCAAAGAAAAGAAATGGGATTTCCTCTTTGCAAGTAGTAGATAAATTATAAGGGAATTAAATGGCTGAAAAATTTCACCGTGCGACATTTTCTCGCAATTTTTTGAAAACAATTACAAGGATTAAAAATCCGGATGAGATGTTAGCAGAAGCAAAAGCTGAAGGCTTAGAAAAAACATTAGGCGTTTTTGACTTAATTATTCTCGGAGTTGGTGCGATAATTGGCTCCGGAATTTTTGCTGTAGTCGGAATTGCAGCTGCCGGCAGTGCTGACGGTTCCTCATTGGGAGCAGGACCTGCTTTAGTCGTATCTATGATTATAGCAGCGATTGCATGTATATTTTCTGCTCTATGCTACTCAGAATTTGCAACAATGATTCCTGTTGCAGGAGGAGCATATACATATACATTCGCAACTCTTGGTGAATTCGCAGCTTGGATGGTGGGCTGGGTTCTTATGTTAGAATATGCCATTGGCTTTATTGCTGTCGCATGCGCTTGGTCAAACCATTTTGTACAGTTTTTGAGCGGATTTGAACATGTTTTACCTGCATGGCTTGCACATCCTCCTGTATGGATGGTTAATGATGCTTTTTCTGCAGCTAAAATCGTTGCAGATAATCCAAATGTACATATCCCAACTTTGTTTGGCTTACCTATATGTATAAACTTTCCTGCAATTATTATTGTTTTATTAATAACAATGATTTTGGTTAAAGGGACAAAAGATTCTACAAAAATGGCAGGAGTTATGGTATTTATCAAACTTGCCGTAATTGCTTTGTTCGTTGTTGCAGGTGCATTTTTTGTAAGACCTGAAAACTGGACTCCTTTTGCGCCAAATGGTGCTGCCGGAATTTTTGCAGGCGCATTTTTAATATTTTTTGCATACATCGGATTTGATGCACTAGCAACAGCTGCCGAAGAATGTAAAAATCCTCAAAAAGATTTACCGATTGGAATTATCGGTTCTTTGATAATAACAACAATAGTTTATGTTTCCGTTGCACTTGTTTTAACAGGTTTGCAAAAAACATCTGGCCCTGTTCCAATTGCATTTTTGAAAGCTCCAATGGCTTTTTGTATGTCAATGTTGCACATGAATTGGGCTGCAGGGTTAATTTCAATAGGTTCTCTTGCAGGATTAACTTCTGTATTGTTAGTACTTGAAATGGCTGCAACAAGAATTTTGTATGCTATGAGTAGAGACCATTTTATATCTCAAAGATTTCAAAAACTTCACCCTAAATTCCACACACCGGCTCTTTTAACTTGGACTGTTGGAATTATGGCTGTAATCGGAATTTTGACTCTTAATCTTGATGTAGCAGCAGAACTTTGCAATTATGGAACATTTACTTCATTTATAATTGTTTGTGTTGCAGTATTAATTTTAAGAAAAACAGATCCAAACAGACCAAGACCTTTTAAAGTTCCTTTTTCACCGGTTACACCTGCTTTGGGTATAATTTGCTGTGGAGGATTGATGATATATAAATCTATGCAACCTTCCGGTTCAGCTTTATTATTTCCGGTTTGGTTAGGAATAGGAGCTGTAATATATTTGTTATACGGATTTGTAAAAAACAGGTTAAATGAAAATAAACTTCACCTTGAAAAAGTAGAACAGAAAAAACAAGAAATGATGAAATAATGGAATTAAAATCTATAATAAAAAATGCTTTAAAAAAGAAAAGCCCCGATGAATTAATAGCTGTAAGTAAAAAATCAGAATTAAAAAAGACATTAAACGTCTTTGACCTGATAGTATTAGGCATTGGTGCAGTTGTCGGAACAGGTATTTTTACAATTATCGGTTCTGCAATTCAAGGCGGACCGGAAAGTGCCGGAGCAGGGCCTGCAATTGTTATTTCAATGGTATTAGCAGCTGTAGCATGTGTATTTTCTGCTCTTTGTTATTCCGAAATAGCGGCTATGATTCCTGTTGCAGGTAGTGCTTATACATACACTTATGCAACAATGGGTGAATTTATGGCATGGATGGTGGGTTGGATTTTAATGCTAGAATATGCTATCGGAAATATTACAGTAGCTTGTGCATGGACTGGGTATTTCGTTCAGTTTTTAAAAGGTTTCAAACATATTCTGCCATCTTTTATTGTAAATTATCCATTATGGCTAAGAACAGACTATAGATATATGCTTTCATATTGTGATAAATTCGGATTAGATC
>CAKUQA010000278.1 GCA_934675225.1 uncultured Candidatus Melainabacteria bacterium
AATTCCATATCTTGTACATCGTGATAACCTTTTTCTAATTGTTTTGCAATATCTTCATCTATATTTTCAATAGATTTTTGAGCTTGAGCAAGTCTTGTTTTTGCTTTTGCTTGTTCTTCTTTTACATTATTAATAGAATTAATAATACCTTGCTTAATTTTTTCAACAACATTAGTTACATTTAATTTTTTATATAAAATTGCAAAAAGTAATAATAATATTGCGAAATTAAATGTATTTGATTCTACTATGATATTCCAAAAATTTGCCAATTCATTCATTAGTTAAGTATCCTGTTTACAAGTTCATTATCGGAGTTTTCAATATGGGTATCCATTCCCAATACTTTGGATGATATTACTTCTGCCAAGTCTTTTACTTTAGTTTTAAGTTCTTCTGATGTTTCTCGAGCCTCATTTTGAAGATTTGATTTGGCAGAAGATATTTCATCCTGTGATTTTTGTTTTGCATTATTTGTTAGAGTTTTAGAATTTTCATTTGCTTCATTTACTTTATCAGCAACAATTTTTTTTGATTCAAAAGCAGATTTGTTTAATCTTTCTTCTTTATCTTTCAAAATTGCATCAGCTTTATTATTTGAATTAATTGCATCAGATTTTGTGTCATCAATAAACTTTTGACGTTCATCCATGACATGTTCCAACGGTTTATAAAATATTTTATTCATTATAACCGTAAATATTATAAAACTTATTGCTGATACTATAAATGTTGCGTTAAATTCCATTTCTTTCGTCCTCTGTGTAAATATTGGTGTTATTTAACAACCTATTTTCCTAACAACATAAATGCAATTACGAATGCGTACAAAGCACAAGCTTCTGATAAAGCTGCACCTAGTAAGAAAAATCCGAATGCTTTACCTGCAACTTCAGGTTGTCTTGAAACTGCATCCATCAAACCTTTTGTAGCAAATCCGATACCTAATCCGGCACCAACTGCACCAAAACCGATTGCAATACCTGCACCTAAGTGTGCCATTTGTGAAACTGTAGCTGTGTCTACCATTTTTTTCTCTCCTTTTTTATCTTTTTTACAATATTTGTATAAATTTTTGTAATTTCCTTTTAGTGTTCTTCTCCTGTTGCTGAACCTATATAAGCTATTGTTAACATCATAAATACTGTTGCTTGGATAAATGCAACCAATATTTCAAATAGCATTATAGGAAGCGGCAAGAAATAAGCTAAACCGCCAAGCGCTATTGATACAAGAATTTCTCCGGCAAATACATTTGCAAAAAGTCGGATTGCTAAACTTAGTGGTCTAGTGAACATTTCTAATATTTCAACTAAAGCCATAACAATTCCCGTAAAACTCAATTCATGTAAAAAGAACTTTGGTCCTTTAGCTTTAATACCCATTCCAACATAATATATAAGAACAATAACTGCCATAGCTGCAGTTAAGTTGATATCGTTTGTAGGTGAAGCAAGTTCTGCTCCATTTTTTAAATTTATAATTCTTAAAGGAAGTTGTCCCATAAGATTTGCTGTCAAAATAAATAAAAATAACGAAGCAACAAGTGGTACATGACGTCTGTTATCGTTTGCAACCATTGTATCTAAAGTTCCATAGAAAAATTTCATAATAGATTCGGATATTGCTTGTAATTTGTTTGGTACTAATGCCAAGTTACGTGTTGCAAGTATTGCAAAAATTATTACAACAAGCATAGCAAACCACATGGTAAATATTGTATCCAAATTTAAGGATACAGCATGCCCCAAAATCTTTAATGTGTAAATCCAATGTTCCATGTTTTGTCTCCCTCGTGACTTAATTTTAACTCGTAAAAAAAAAATCGCAAATTTTTTTTGTTTAGGTTAGTATTAATTATACAAACGTATGTTAGGGGCTAAAATGAATATTATAAATTTGGAAGAAGTAAATTCTACCAACCTTTATGCTAAAGAAAATTTAGATGTTCTTGAGGATAAAACTGTTATTATTACTAATCGTCAAACTGCAGGTAGAGGACGTTTTGACCGAAAGTGGATTGATTTAGGCGAAGGCAATTTATTTATGACTATCGTTTTAAAGCCTTCTGATGTTTTTAAAGAAGTTTATGCAAATTTAACTCAATATTTGTCTGTGTCTTTGGCAAAAGTATTAGAAGAATATGGACTTTCTCCTAAAATAAAATGGCCGAATGATGTTATGGTTAATAATGCCAAAATAGCAGGAATTTTATCTGAAACGGTTATGCAAGGTTCAAATTTTAAAGGTTTGGTTCTTGGTATTGGTGTTAATTTGAATGCAGATTGTGCTGATTTGAGACAGATTAAAGAAAGAGTGGCTACTGCATTAAATGTCGAGTTAGAGCGTGAATATGTTGATAAAAAACTTTTCATGGAAAAATTATTAGGAGAATTTTTTAAGAACTATGAAGAATTTCTCATAAATGGTTTTCCTATGATAAAAGAATATTACATAAAGAGATGTAATTTTATAGGGAAAGAGGTTTCTGTTCAAGTTTTTAAACAAAAGAAATCCGGATTGGTTAAAGGAATAAATGATTTAGGAGAACTTGTGTTAGAAGATAAAAATGGTGAGTTTATATTAACAATGGGAGATATATTATGAGTAGTGAAAATTTTATTTTAGGATTGACTCTAATGGGTATAGGAATGGGTTTTGTCCTTTTATTTCTATGTCTTTTAATACTGTCAATG
>CAKUQA010000279.1 GCA_934675225.1 uncultured Candidatus Melainabacteria bacterium
GTTTTACACCGTTGATAACGATTTCAGAAGTTCCGGCTCCATTAACATCAGCACCCATAGTATTCAAAAAGTTTGCTAAATCAACAATTTCAGGTTCTTGAGCAGCATTTTGAATTCTTGTTGAACCATCTGCCAAAATTGATGCTAACATAAGGTTTTCTGTCGCACCAACCGATGGAATATCTAAATAAATATCCGTACCTACAAGTTTTGGAACTTTTGCGTGTACATAACCGTTTTCAATTTTAATTTTAGCACCTAGAGCTTCTAAACCTCTGATATGGAAGTCAACACGACGTTCACCGATAGCACAGCCTCCCGGCATAGCTACAATAGCTTCTCTACAACGAGAAACCAAAGCTCCTAATACAATAAATGATGCTCTCATTTTGCTAACAAGTTCATATTTTGCAGTAATGCTTGTCAAATTTGTAGCATCAATTGTTACGGATTTTTCTTTTTTATCGTAATGAGTAACAGCACCAAGTTGCGCAATCACACTCAACATAATCTCAACATCCGTCAAATCCGGAACATTATAAATCTTTGTTTCACCTTTAGCCAATAACGCAGCAGCCATCAGCTTTAATACTGAATTCTTAGCTCCACCTATTGAAACTTCACCTCTTAATGGGGTACCGCCTTTTATATAATATTTTTCTGTCAATTTTCTTACCTTTTAAAATAATAGTTTTTACTTCACTTCTTATAATAATACAATTAGATTGTTTTTATGTAAATAAGTTAAATTATGTAAAGAAAAAATTATATAATCAGCAATTTTTACCCTGTTTCAGTTTTAATACTACTGTGTAATTAAAATAAATTTTTTGAAAGGGAATAACAATGCCAATTAATAATGTAAAATTTTCAAATATAAATGCAGTTTCCACGACAAAATCCTTAAAACCGACTTTTACATCACAATCAGAGGAAACAGAAAATACAAATAACAAAACAACATTATTATTGGCAGGACTTGCGGCATTAGGCATCACAGGAATATACCTTGCAACAAGAAAAAGGGCTCCGGAATCAAACAACACAGTAGAGCAAGCTCAAGCAACATTAAATGAACAATCTAAAAAAGTGTTAGACAAACTTCCATCAAGAAAAGAAGTTTTAGAGTCTTTAGGAATTAAACTTGACGACAAAAAGAGACTAATTGTAAAAACTAAAGATGCAGGCGGAAAAGAATATGAAAAGCTTTATGATGGCACATTCTCATATACCGCAAGAAAAGGCGTAAATGTTAAAGAACAAATAAACAATGGTAGAGTTGTCTCAAGAATAATGACAACAGAAAAAGATATTGATAACCCTATAAAAAAATCATATAATTATTACGGAGAATTTAGTACTCAATTAAAAAGTATTAATACTTCTAAAGGAAATCACGTTTCCCATACTTTTGTAAACCAAAAAGCCTTGCAAGAATATAGAGCAAGCCTAAACTATAAACCAAAAACAGAAGCTGAAATAAATGCATTAAAAGCCAAAGGCATTCATTATGAATTAGCGGAAGAAGTTACTGATTTTGGCCAACACGGAACCAGAACAAATTTAAAAGAAATTTATACATACCCTGAAGATTACCCTATTGCAACTAAAGAAATATATTATGGTGACAGATGCACTACATCAAACAACGGGAAAGAAATAACATTAACATTCAGAGAGCCGCAAGCGCTTGGAAATCCACACTATAAAACAGATATGTTTAGAATTCAAGCAAGAGATAATGGTTTTATTTTAAGTGATTTGGGCTATAGATACACTGATATAGAATCCGGTAGTATTCCATCATCTTTTACTTGGCAATCAACCAAAGCCTATAAAGAAATACAAACGGCAATTAAAGAAGAATTTGATATGAATGTTTTACGTGAAATTGGATATGGTAGAAAAAGTTAACATGACAATTATGATTATATATTAATATTTCGACAAATATTTGTTGGAGAGGTACAACCCAATTATTAAAAAATAATAAATATTTCTTGAGAAATCTCTTTGATAACCTATAATATATTTATATAGAAACTAAGAGGTAGAGAAATGTCACACAAACATCATAACAACAACCCGTTTAAAAATTCGGATATAGATGAAACTATTGAAACAAAAAAAGAAGAAGCAGAAGAAAAAGTTGATGGAGATAACGAAAAACCATCAAAAGAAAATTCTGAATTAAATGCGTTGCAAGAAAAATATGACAACTTAAATCAGCAATATTTAAGACTTGCAGCGGACTTTGATAATTTCCGTAAAAGACAAGAACAAGAAAGAGAAAACTTATTAAAATTCGGAACTGAAAATGCTCTAAAAAAATTAATCGAAGTTTTGGATAACTTTGAACGTGGCGAAAAAGCTCTTGAAAATGTAGAAGATTGCGAAAAAGTAAAAGAAAGTTTTGACCTTGTTCATAAACAAGTTTTTGAAGCACTGAAAAAACTTGGACTTGAAACTATTGAGACAGAAGGAAAAGAGTTTGACCCTAACTTCCATGATGCAGTTATGCAAACTCCAACTTCAGAACATCCGGAACATACAATTATAAATGAATTACAAAAAGGATATAAAATGGGAGATAAGGTATTAAGACCTGCTCTTGTTAACGTTGCAACCGCCGAAAATTAAACTTTCGGCGGCAATTTTTTGCAAATTTTGCCCTCTTGGATTTACAT
>CAKUQA010000280.1 GCA_934675225.1 uncultured Candidatus Melainabacteria bacterium
CAAGTTCAGAGTGACAACATTCGTCATTCTGAGCGAAGCGAAGAATATTTTGAATATTTTCCCAACCATGCGATGTTTCGGCTCCGCCTCAACATGACGGAACTTTCCCCTCGCCCATTCGGGGAGAGGGTGCCTGAAAGGTAGGTGAGGGGCTTTAATAATGCCGCGATAGCGAATAAATTCTATTCTTTATCTAAAACTTTTATTAAATGCCAGCCAAATTGTGTATAAACAGGATTTGAAACCTGCCCTACAGGTGTTGCAAATGCTGCTTTTTCAAATTCTTTAACCATCTGACCATGCCCAAAATATCCTAAATCGCCACCATTTCTACCTGACGGACAAAGTGAATAAGCTCTTGCATAAGCCTCAAAACTCCCGCCATTATCAATTTCACGTTTAATTTGTTGAGCCTCAGCTGCAGATTTAACTAAAATATGCTCTGCATGCACACGAGTATATTCTTCTGCTGATACAACACCTGTTAAAAGCAATACCATAATTAACAATTTACAAATATTTTTTATCATATTTTTATCCTACTTTGTTTTTATATTTTTGTCTATTACTCAGCTAACTTAACCATGTTACGTCCTGAATTCTTTGCTTCATAGAGAGCATTGTCTGCTTTGGCAAACATTTCCCATGCATCTTTGTTGCCATTGTTAGAACATATTCCGACACTAACAGAAGTTTTAATTTCTCGCCCGCCAAATGATAATTTTAAATTTTCAATGGTGCTTCTCAATCTTTCAAGAGGAATTAAAGCATTTATGCCGGTTGTTTCGGTTAAAATAACAGCAAATTCTTCTCCTCCATACCTTGACACAAAATCTGTTTGTCTAAAATTATTTATCATACTATATGCCACTTCTCTCAAAACATAGTCTCCACAAAGATGACCATAAGTATCATTTATTTTTTTGAAAAAATCAATATCAATAATTGCAACACTTAACGGACTTTTATATCGCACAGAACGAGCGAATTCTCTTTCAAAATTATATTCAAAACACCTGCGATTAGAAAGCCTTGTGAGGGTATCTGTTTCGGATAAATGTTTTGTTTGAGTATACATAAAATTAATTTTTTTTATAACATCTGTTTTATTGTCATCAGGAATATCAAAACCTCTGATAATATCCTGTATATTCTCCTGAATTTTGTCTAAAACATCAGAAGGAATTTCAAAATCCATAATATTTTTTAAACTTGTATTTTCCATAGCTAAAATTATCATATCAGAAATATTGAACATAATCCATTTTTTTGATAAAATTAATCCGAATTATGGAATTAACAATCAAAGAAATATTTAACAGATATTCAAAAGATACTTCTCATCCGCTTGAAGTTCAGAGAATTGCGGTAATGCTTTTTGAAGAAGCAGACAAAAAGATTTTTAAAATGTCTTTAAAAGAATTGGAATATTTGAAAGCTGCAGCTCTTTTGCATGACATAGGATATTCAATAGAACCCAAAGGGCATAACAAACATTCAATGCATTTAATTATACAGAATGGTCTTGATGGCTTTAGTAAAAATGAAACTAAAATTGTCGGCTGTATTGCAAGATATCATAGAGGAAGTTTACCCGATAAAAATGAGCATGAAATTTATAATACATTAGATAAACATGAGAGAAAAATTGTTAAACGCTTAGGTGGAATTTTAAAGCTTGCAGATGGATTGGACAAACAACATAAACAAATTATAAATGACATAAAAATAGATTTTGATTTTGAAAATAGTATCGCAAAAATTTACCTTTTCACTAATGGACAAGAACTCGATATTTCTGCAGCAATTCGAAAACGAGATTTGTTTGAGATAGGTTTTAAGTGCCAAAGTATTATTTTAATAAGATAATTTTTATTGAAATAATGTAAATTTTTATTAACAAAACCCATTATTTTGTAACATTTCTTCATGAAAAATACTTTATATAAGTAAGGGAACAAATGGGGTTTACGAAACAAAAAATCGTAAGTTAAAGGTGAAAAAAATGTCATTCGATGTAAATGTTTTGAGCACAAAACCGGTTATCAAAGCGGCAGCATCTATGCAAAATGACGGCGGTGGCGGTAATCTTGGTTACATGGCTCAAGGGGAAAAACAGGAAAAACAAGAAAGAAAATATCTTGATGAAAGTATCTTTTTAAAAGATGAAAAACCGGATATTTTTACATTCGACAAAGAACCGGAAATGCCGGAAGAAAAATCTTTCGTTGAAAAAATACTTGATTTAATAAAAAAACTTTTTACTAAAAAATATTAAAAAAGTCTTTACAATAAAAATTTATGGGTTTAGTATTAAGTGTAGAATATACACTACCCCATGATTTTTTGGAAGGACTTTATTATGAAAATAGGATTTAAACCACAAACTTTAGTAGCAAATATTGCAAGTGAAACATTTACCGACAATGGAAAAACTCTTAACAGGATTATTGAAATCCCAGGAAAAGCAGGTAAATCCGGAAAAGTTTTAGATATTACATATAAACAAGGTGACTTTATTCCAACTCAATGGTATGTATCAAATTATAACCTATTTAACAGAGATGGAAAAAATATTGTAAGAAAGACACTTAAAACCAATAAAGCACACGCTAATGAAATTCATTCTGTTGTAACAACTTACGGAACAAATGGCTATGGAAAAGAAG
>CAKUQA010000281.1 GCA_934675225.1 uncultured Candidatus Melainabacteria bacterium
ACAGACATCTTTGTCAGGCTTACGAAGAACAAGGTGATTATGATAGTGCAGTAGATATTTATGAAAAACTTATTCAAATCATGCCTAACATGCCGGATGTACATTCAAATCTTGCAAACATTTTGTATGTTAAAGGTGATATTGATGGAGCAATTTCTCATTTTCAGACTGCTGTAACACTAAACCCTAAAAAACAATGGACAAGTGTTATAAATCAAACTTTAGGCTTTGTTTATCAAGAATCAAAACAGGACTTAGATGCGGCTATCAGTTCATATCAGAGTGCTTATCTTTTAACTCCTAAAGATATTGATATTTATGTAAATCTTGGTAGTGCATTTTATGATAAGGAAGATATTGAAAATGCTCTACAAGTTTACCGAAATGCTTTAGAATTAGACCCTGAAAATGCTAAAATTCACTGCAATTTAGGTTTCTTATATTGGGGAAAAGGTGATATTGATGAAGCTTTAAAAGAATATGGATTAGCTATTAAATTTGACCCAAGCTATGATATTGCTTACAACAATATGGGTGTAATTTATCTTGATGATTTAGGTAGAGTAAAACAAGCTGCAGACCTGTTTAAAAAATCAATTGAATGTAATCCGAATTACGCTTTAGCTCATTTTAACCTTGCTCGTGCAATTGCAATTACAGGAGATAAGATTGAAGCTGCGAAACTTTATCAAGTAGCTCAAGATATTAATAAAATTACAAACGAGATTGATCCGCAAGATATTTTGGATAAGATTAATGCACTGTTTGAATAGAAGAATACATTCTATATTATATAACTATTAGTTTAGATTGTGTATATGTGTTTTGTGTTTTTTTATCTATAAACTTTATTACCTATCTGAACTTGTTTTACATACATTTCTTCACAAGCTCCAAAACCTCTACTTGTAATATTTGTATCAGTTCTGGACAAACTTGATCTACCTATAACTTCACCTTTTGAAGTATATATATCAACAAGATAACCATCGATTTTTACAATATCACTTTTGTGTATTTGTAATAAAGCCCCCATTACATTGGCATTTGCAGGAATAATATGAGTATGTGAAGTATGAGAATTTACATAGCTCATATCCCAAGGCATGTCGCTATATGGTGTTTTACCTCTCCATTCAAGTTGTCTGCTTTGGCCTAGTGTTTTTGATGATTTATATTTCCAATGTTTGTATAATACATTTTTGTCTTTAGCTAGGTCTCCCCAAACAATACCTAAATCAATTAAACAAACGTCATCAAAATCGCTCCTCATAATATCTCTAAACCAAAAGTTTGTGTTTTTGGCTACAACAAGTCCTGATAAAGAATATTCAGCCTGTGGTTGAATAGCGTATACGTTTTTCTCACCTCTAACTTTAATATATTTGGCATTTTCTAAGTCAATTTGTATTGGTTCATTATGTATATCAATTTTTTCAGAAACAATTACACTAGTATGTGGAAAACTAAATTTTGCACGAAATAAAATGTCGCCCAGTATAGAGTTGATTACTAAAATAATGAATAAACATAAGGAAAATCTACAAAACCACTTCCAAATATCCGTAAATTCCATAACTTCTCCTACACATTTGCTGTTTCAATTGTTGCAATCGGTAAACTTATAATAAATGTTGAACCTTGTCCAACTGCGGATTTTACAGAAACTTTTCCAGAATGATATTTTTCTATAGTTTGTTTTACTAAATGTAAACCTAAACCAGTACCTTTTACTGTATGTATATTATTTTCTACTCTATAAAACCTGTCGAAGATTTTTTTCTGAAATTCCGGAGCAATACCACAGCCTTGATCGGTTACAGAAATTTCAACATTATTTTCTACCTTAATTAAATTAACTTTAATTTCCCCATTATCAGGAGAATATTTTATAGCATTTGAAAGCAAATTAGTTAAAGCCCTTTCTATTCCATCGTAGTTGAATAGAAATTCCGGAATATTTTCTTCTTTGTTAACGGTTATTTTTATATTTCGTTCTTTAGTGAGGGCTTGAACTTGGGCTGTACAAGTGTCAACAACTTCGTAAATACTGTTAAGCGATTTTTCCATTTGGGCATTTGCTTCCATTCTGGAAAAATCTAAAATATCGTTAACCATGCCTTGAAGTCTGATTATTTCTTGATTTATGGTTCCGATAAATTCTTTTTGGGTGTCATAATCAAATTCATTTCCATAATTATAAAGAGTATCAATATAACTTCTCAAAACAGTTACAGGAGTTCTTAATTCATGAGATACGTTTGATATGAATGTTGAACGCATAGCATCCATTTCTGCTTCTTTTGTCATATCAATTAAGACAATAATATAACCAACATAATCTTTATTCCTTGTGAACATTGGTGAAATTATTGATTTAATAACCCTTTTATCAACTTGTATATTAAATTCAAGCGGTTTGTTTTCCATTACTTCAAGTGGAGTGTCTTTGAATTCTTCAATTTTATCTTTAAAACAGAAATTACCTTCTGTATCAACGTAATCTTGGATTTTTATGTTTAAGGTTTGATTATCATCAAGCTCTAACAATTTGTGAGCATGATTATTTATTAAAACAACATTGTCATTGTTATCACATACTACAACTCCGTTTGCAATACTCATTAAAAC
>CAKUQA010000282.1 GCA_934675225.1 uncultured Candidatus Melainabacteria bacterium
GGGTCTCCGTTTTTGTCAATAATTCCTGCTGCAACGGCAGCTTCAAACATACTGTCACTCAAAACAATTTTACCTTGAGTATCTGTAATTAAATAAGGGTCATATTCATTCAATGCAGAAGGAGTCATCATTAAGCCATAATTTAAATTGTAAACATCTCCGGTTCCATCGCAATTGTTGTCAGCATCCCAAACAAGTTTAGTTGCACTCAAAGAATTTTGGTACTTTTGAGCAGCGGCTTGTTGATCTCTGGTAACAGAAAGTTTTTGCTGTGCAATTTGCATTGATTCAAATTCACAGTTCATTTTTCTTGCTGTTATGGCTAAAAATCTTGCTTGTGAAGCTGCCAATCCCATTGTGCTACCGATTTCCTTTCAATTTATCTTAGTAACTTACATGTCTATTACTCGTATTAACGGCATTTTGGGTTGCAAACTTTAGAAAGTTTAAAGATTTGTTAACTATTCGTTACAATTGAATGGTTAATTCATTACTTTAAATCAATGAGCAAATCATATATTTTATCTATTTTGTCTTTAACTTCAGAAAACTGTTCTTTTAAATCAATAAAACTGTTAATTGTTACAAATTTTTCTTCTATTTCTTCAATAATTTCTCTATGTTTTTTTTCTAGTTGTTCAGGCGTTACAAATATTTTTTGTTGCACAAAGAACATAAAAACAACAATTATTATTGGAGAATATTCTATAAATTTTTCCATTTATGTCCTCTCATTATAAAGTTATTGGCCAATAAAAATCAACAAGATATGATGCGGCATCCATTGGATGGGACAAGAATTTTAATTCTTTAGACTGCTTAATTTGCTGATATGTTGGAATGTCGATTTTAGAGGAACCTTCTTTGTATTTAAGATTATATATATTATAAAGAAGTTTCTCGCATTTTTTGTCAACAAAGAGACATATTTCCCCATTTGCGGAACGAACTTTTGAATTAAAAGCCATAATTCGATTTTTTATCGGAGGATTAAATGCTTTTATTTGAATTTCTACGTCATAACCGTATTGCAAAAGTTTTTTCTTGATAATTACATAATTTGTATATTCGCTGGTACAACTTCGGTTATCTCCGGAAGCATCTCCGTTTACAATAACTTTAGCTTTATGGTTTGGATATCTTTTATGGAATTCATCACATGCTTTTGCAGTTGTAGTGTTTTCCATGGCTATTTCATCAAAATAAAAAACTTTATCGTCTGTTTTATGAGCAAATACCCAGCACATTGGGTCGACATTGAAATCACAAGAAATATGTAAATCCATTTCCGGTTGATAAGATATTTCTTTTATATTGTCGTCTGTAAAATCTTTTATTACTAATCCGTTATTATATTCGCCGTTTTCGGCAAGGACAAAAATTTTGTAATATTGTTCATCATATAATTTTTTTAGCTCATCACAAAATCCATCCGGAAGATAAATATTTTGTGTAGTTGGGGCAGTAATAAGTCTGTAATTTGGTGCAGAATTTTCAATAAAAGTTTTATATACCCAGCCTCTTTGTGTTTCTGGGTTTGTATGTCCGAAAATTCTGTATGTAAAGTCTTTCCAATTCTTTTTTATTCGTTGGCGCATACGCCCTAAAAGCATTTTGAATGTGTCATAAGGAATATCTGACATTTCCTCTATTTCAACAAAGCCAAGATTTAAAGATTTTAATTTATTAGGTTCGTCAAAGTGTCTGAAAAGAATTTCAGAACCGTTTTTAAAGATTAATTTTTGCAAGGAGGATGACCATTCATAGTCTTTACCTTCAATAAAACCAAAGTTGCCAAGGTGTTCAAAATAAGTTTGTAATGTTGTATCTCTAACTAATGTATATGTTTGAGCTCCAACTAGTCCTCTAATGCCGGCAAATTTTAGAGCTAATAAAATTCCTAATAGTGAACCGGCGAATGTTTTACCGGAACCATACCCTCCTTGATATACTGCAACGTCAAGCGTATAGTTGTGTGGAATTTCTAAAAATTCCCGTTGTGCTTTTAATAATTTGTACAAAATATCCCCCTATAAAAAAGTGCCGCAATTGCGACACTATAAATTACTGTTTAGTAAAAAATTATTTGCATTTTCGATACCATATTGTTCTAAAGCGAATTTAAAACATTCTAGCCAATCAATTTTTTCTTCTACTTCCGGTATTTGTGCAAATGATTTTACAACTTCAAATAGTTCTTTAAGCCTTAATTTTCGTTCGAAAGATGCTTTTCTATCTCCATAACGGTATATATAATTTGCATTTCGGATATCATCGTCTATTTCTATAAAACTTGTTTTTCCTCTATCATTTATCCCGATTATTTCTTTTCCCAGTTTAAAATAAGAGATTATTTCGGCTGTTTTTTCAACCATTGGAACAATTATTTTTCGATTAATTGAATCTAAAATCATGTTTAAGCGAGCTTCTTGTCCGTTGACTGAATAATTTAATTCTGTTGCAGTTCTTTCTGTTGTTTGTAAATTTCCTGCCATGTTTTTGAAAATACCTGTTGCACTTTCAATTGTTGATTTGAAGTAATTTAAGAAATCCCATCCAACCATAGCTTTGTCAAAAGAAATCGGAGTTGGTGCTTGTGGCATTAAAGCTGCATCATAT
>CAKUQA010000283.1 GCA_934675225.1 uncultured Candidatus Melainabacteria bacterium
TTTAATGCTTTCATAGAATTTTCAAATTGTTTATACCAATATTGAGAAACTTGTTCCGGAGTTTTTCCTTCTTTTTCTGCTTTTTTAAGGATTTTGTCATCAACATCAGTAACGTTGCGGCAGTATGTAACATCATAGCCTTTAAATTTTAAATACCTGTATAAAACATCCCAAGTTATGTAACATCTTGCGTGTCCTAAATGAGCATTATCATAAACAGTTGGGCCGCAAACATACATTTTTACTTTGTTGCCGTCAATTGGTGTAAAATCCTCGACTTTGTTTGTGTAAGAATTGTGTAATTTCATATAAAAGCACCTCATTTAATAATCTTAATTTTATTACAAAAAAAAATAATTGTTAATAAATGTAAATATAAATAACAAATATAGCAATTTTGTATATAACAAGTATTTATATATTATATACGTGCAATAAATATTATAACAAAGAAAAGGAGATTTAAGCATGGTTAAAAAAGTTAATGGTCCAAGTGGCAAAAGTAATGTTCCTAATGGATATACTAAAATTAAACTTTATGACAAAGCGGCTAAAAAGGCAGAAACATTTTTTGTTCCGGTTGGTAAGAAGTTTCGTATGAATGGTGTGACCTATGATCCGAGCAAAGGCAAAAATAATGAGCTTGTAATTACAGGCAAAAAAGGTCAAGCAGGTTTTGATAATGCCGGAATTGCTCTTGAACACATGGATGTGAATGGAGATGGAAGGATTGACAAAAAAGATACTAGTAACCATTTGGCAGAATCAATTAATAAAACCCTGAATAAAAAAGGTTCTGAGTATTATGTCAAATCAAATGATACATTTTCAGATGCCGGTATAATTAATGGTTCCGGCGGTGTTGTTTTCAGCAAAGATGGAGAACAACGAATGGAATTTAATATAGAGTAAATACTTTATATCGCATCAAATATTTCAAATACCGGTTGGATGAGTTGTTCGACCGGTATTTCTTCGTCTAACTCTAATGTTATTGTTGGAATTTGTCTTTCTACTCCGGCATAGGTTCCGAAACTTCCTGGGGTTGGATAACCGATACTGGCTTCTACCGGATAGTTTATGATTTTTGATACTTGCTCTGCCCAATCTTTTGCGGGACCGTCATAGTTAACGACTTTGTATGGAGCATGAAGTGTTAATATCCTTTTAGGCTTAAATTCATTAATAGTATCAATAAGAAACTGTGTCTCTATCTCGCTTCCGCCTGCTATACCGCCATAATATGCTGTTTGGGCGTTATCACAAGTGGCATTTTCTCCGCAATTTTTCCCCCAATTTTTGGTTGGAAAATTCCTATTTAAATCGACTCCGTTGGCATTTGTGCGTTGTTTCAATTGCATTCCGTCAGGGTTTAAGCAAGGGATGAATAGAAGATTGGTTGTCTTGAGTTTCCCCCTCCTCGGCATCATAGATGCCGGTCCTCCCTCAGGTGGAGGACATTCTATTTCTTTTTGGATTTTGTTGATAACTCCTTCAATACTTTGGTGTATTTCATTATTCCAAATTCGTATAACCTTATATCCGTTTTGTTTAAAAAACAAATCTCGAGTTTTATCTTTTTTTAAGTTTTCTTCTTCGTTATGTTGACCGCCGTCAATTTCAATAATAATTTTGGGTGCAAAACAAGCAAAATCTACAATATATTTATCAATTGGTTGTTGGCGTCTAAATTTAACACCTAATTGTTTTTGTTTTAGATATTGCCATAAAATAATTTCTTCTTTTGTGGAGTTGTTGCGTAAGTTTTTACTAAGTTGTATCAGGCGCATTTTATTATAATGCATGTCCTCCACTTGCGGGAGGACCGAAATCTTTGATTTCGAGGTGGGGGAAATTGAGGAACATCTTTTTAAATATTCTTCAATTAAAAATTTTCCTTGCGGTTCGTCTCCATGGAATACTCCAATAATTAAAGCTGTGCTTGGTAAATATTGTGAATAATTTCCTATTAATTGAATTTCATTTACCAATTTAGTTTTTGCTGTTTTTAATATTTTAAAATTGTTATTCACTATTTACTCTCTATTATTCAAACAATGCATCTATAAAATCTTTAGAATTGAAAGCTTTTAAATCTTCCATTTTTTCTCCAACTCCGACAAGTTTAACAGGTAATTTCATCTCTTTGGCAACTGCCAAAACAATTGCACCTTTTGCAGAACCATCAAGTTTAGTAAGTGCAACAGATGTAACATCAACTGCTTCTGTAAAAACTTTTGCTTGTTGTAATCCATTTTGTCCGGTATTGGCGTCTAGTACAAGAATACATTCTCGTAAGGCTTCCGGAGCTTTTTTGCTTATTACTGATTTTATTTTTTTTAGTTCTTCCATTAGGTTAAATTTGTTTTGAAGCCTGCCTGCAGTATCAATTAAAATTACGTCAAAATTTTCTCTTTGTGCTTTGTCTATTGCTTCATACACAACAGATGCCGGATCAGCTTTATCTTTGCGGACAATTTCTGCCCCTGCTCTTTTAGACCAAATGTCGAGTTGTTCTTCTGCTGCAGCACGGAATGTATCTCCGGCAGCAATTAACACTTTTTTCCCTTCTTGTTTAAATTTGTATGCAAGTTTTCC
>CAKUQA010000284.1 GCA_934675225.1 uncultured Candidatus Melainabacteria bacterium
AAGTAGAATGTCTTGATACAAAAACAAGTTTATTTGAAAAAGCTGCTCAGGCTAACGATCAATTAAGACATCCTAGTAGTGAAGGAAAAAGAAAAGAAATTTTATCTGCTTTTATAAAAAATGGTTGGTATGAATTAGAAAGAGAATATCAGAAAAATATTGGATTGAAAAAGTATTCAAGTCAAATAAAGGCGATGATTCCTAAAGAATTAAAGAAGTGGTTAAAAAGTCAAATATAGATATTATATAGCAAATAAGTATATTTAAAAGGAAGAAAGAAGAGGTTTACAGTTAAATGATATGGGCTGGTATAGTGATTTTTAATCCATCATTAGATAGATTGAAAAAAAATATTGACAGTATAATTGATAACGTTGATGGAATTGTATTATATAACAATGGATGTGATGAAAAAAGCGAAAAATATTTAAGATCCATGACGAGTGATACAATAAAATTAATTGGTGAGGGAAAGAATGTAGGAATAGCGAAAGCGTTAAATGAAATTATTGAGGCATCGTTGAGTGAAGGGGTTGAGTGGGTAGTTACACTTGACCAAGATTCTGTTACTCCAGTTGAGTTGATTTCTACATATAAAGATTGTATATCAGAAAATAATTCGGACATTGCTATTTTTTGTCCTAAGGTAGTTGATAAAAGAAGAATTTATCCAGCTAATAAAGCTATAGAATATACAGAAGGAAATCAGTTAGTAAATATGTGTATAACATCTGGAAGTTGTACAAGAGTAAAAGCTTGGAAAGATGTAGGAGGGTTTGATGATTTCCTTTTTATAGATTTGGTCGATAATGATTTTTGCAAAAGACTTAGAATGAAAGGGTGGAAGATTTTAAGGATAAATTCATTAGAGCTAGATCAGGAGTTTGGAAATATAATTCCAAAAGGGGAAAAGACGATTGAATTTTTCAGAAAAATATGTAAGAAAATTCCCGATAAGAATTTGGCTGTTAAGGTATCAAAATTAGCATATAAAAAGAATGTAAGTCCTTTGAGAGTGTATTACACAAATAGAAATATAATATATTTAAATAAGAAATTTGAAGATTGTGGTGGCATTGGGTATGAATCATACAGTGCGAAATCTTATTTTGGATTTTATATAGGGTTTAATATACCTTCAATTATTAGGGGCAAAGATAAAATTAAGATAATAAAAGCAATTAGAAAAGGAATTAGAGATGGAAAAGAAGCAGCAAGACAATTTAAAAGATAATAGAGAAATGGTTACTTGCATTATACCTACTTATAGGCAGATGGATTATTTACTAGATAGTATTAAATCTGTTTTGCTTCAAGACTATCCATGTATTGAGTTAATAATTACGGATGATGCCAGTGACAATTTTAATGAGGCATTGATAAAAGAATATATAAATGCCAATAACAGTGGAAACATAATTAATTATGAAATTATTATAAATCAAGAAAATGTGGGAACGGTTAAAAATATGAATGGGGCTTTAAAACAAGCTCAAGGGGAAATAATTATACCGTTAGCAGCAGATGATATATTTTACAATGACCATGTTATAACGGACATTGTAAAACGATTTGCCGAGACTAAGTGTGAAATTATGTCGTGTTCTCGATTGATGTTTTCAAATGATATGACACAAGAAATTCGCTTAATGCCACATATAGGATATCGTGGTTATATAGAGAGGCATATGAATACTGCTCAAAAACAGTACAAACAAATGTCATTAGGTCGATCATATGAATTTGCAAGTGGGGCAGCATTATATTATCGAACATCTCTAATGAAAAGATTGGGGTGGTATGACGAGCGATATGTGCTTTGGGAAGATGGTCCGTTACTTGCGAGATGTGCTAGAGAAGGAATTAAAATATGTACAGCATATGATATTGTATCTATTAAATATAGAGCTGGCGGTATCAGTACTAAAAAGAAAAGTAATATTCCAACTAAAATTCAAACGGATTACTGTAATTTAATTAAATATGAGTATATTGATTATCCAAATAATTTTACAAAAAGTGAATTAAAAACGATTCAGGGTAGGTGGATACTTCAGAAGAACTTTGGAAATATAAGCAAAGAGATAATTTTGAAATATCCTGGAACAATATTTAATTTAGTATATTTGAAAATTAGTAAGTTAGTATTAAGACTTATGCGAAAAAATAAGGAGCATTGATTGTGCAAATAAAAATAACAAAAAACAAATTTTATGGATATCTGTGTGCCTTTGCTGGAATTTTGTCTATGAATCCATATTTTCTATGGCCAAGTTTTGCAGGGGGAGTTTTAGTATATTTTACTTATATTTTATACATAATTTCAATCTCTTACTTAATAAAATCGTCAGCACGTTTTAGATTATCGAAAAGTAATTTTTTAATTGGAGTGTTATTTTTAATAATGTACACTCATATTTATGTTTTGGGTGCAACGGGAATATCGGCACAAACCTTAATTTCTGGATTGTTAGCGTATGTAAATTTATTTTTATTAGCAACTAGTGAGGGAAGTGTCAGAAAAAGTATTTTTGAAAAATTTGTTATATTATTCATAATTTCTTTGATTCCGGGATTGATATATTACAT
>CAKUQA010000285.1 GCA_934675225.1 uncultured Candidatus Melainabacteria bacterium
TCGTATATCAACGGTTGCCGTCTGATGAATGGTGTCGGCGGCTCCGGTGATTATTGTGAAAATGCAGGATTATCAATATTTATCACAAAATCTACCGCAAAAAATGGTGAAATTTCTTGTATCGTGCCACTTGTAAGCCATGTTGACCATACAATTCACGAAATCCATGCACTTATTACAGAACAAGGTGTTGCAGATTTGAGAGGGTTAGACCCGATTGAAAGAGCGAAAACTATTATTGAAAATTGTGCTCACCCGAAATTTAAGAAAGAATTGTATGACTATCTTAATAAAGCTATAAATACTTGCGAATACAAAGAAATGCCGATTGACATTGAAGATGCATATAAATTCCCTAATATTTAATAGCAAAATAATGATTTCAAGGTAAAATAAAACTATGGACGAAAATAAATTACTTGAAATGTTTAAATTGCGTGAAGATATTCTTATGGCACTTGAGGAAGGTATCTTAGCAATTGATAAAAACAAAAAAGTTATATTTATAAACAAATCAGCAATTCCAATGCTGCACATAACAGAACAAGAACCTGTCGGCAAAGACCTGAATGAAATTTATCCGGCATCAAAACTGGGAGAACTTTTAACAACAGGCAAAAAAGAATTCAATGTGCAAATGAAATCATTAAAAAATGATTATGTAATTTCTGATAGAATGCCAATTTATGATAACGGTGAAATCGTTGGTGCATTTGCAGTTTTTAGAAACAGAACAGAAGTTGTGAAACTTGCCGAAAATTTGACCGGTGTAAAGCATCTGGTTGAATCTATGAGGGCGAACAATCACGATTTTGTTAATAAATTACACGTAATCTTGGGCTTAATCCAAATGAAAAAGTATGATGAAGCCGTTGATTACATTATGAATGTAAGTATGGTACAAAAAGAAATAATAAGTACCATCATAAAGCAAATTAAAATTCCATCAATTGCGGCTCTTTTGATTGGGAAATTTGCTAGAGCATCAGAACTTGGAATTCACTTTGCATTAGATTCATCAAGCTCATTGGAAGAAAACGATACAAAAATTCCGTCAGATGTTTTTATAACAGTGCTTGGA
The DNA here is from genome assembly GCA_934675225.1 of uncultured Candidatus Melainabacteria bacterium. Lineage (GTDB taxonomy): Bacteria > Cyanobacteriota > Vampirovibrionia > Gastranaerophilales > Gastranaerophilaceae > Stercorousia. The sequence goes on from CAKUQA010000285.1 coordinate 1,082, forward strand.
AATTTAATTGAAAATGCGATGGATTCACTCAATTCTACAGATGTTTCTAACAAAAAAATCTATGTATCAATATTATCAACGCCAAAAGAAATTAAAATTGTCGTAAGTGATAATGGGAACGGAATACAAAAATCAAATCTGAGAAAAATTTTCAAAGACGGATTTTCAACAAAAAGTAATTCAAGAGGCACCGGACTTTTTGTTGTTAAATCTTTAATTGAAACATATAACGGAAAAATCACGGTTGTATCAGAACCAGAGATTGAAACAAAATTCACCGTTAAATTTAAGAAAGAAGGTAAATAATGAAACTTTATGCACTAAATACAGGGTATTTAGAAACCGATAAAAATACCGTTGTTGCTTGTGCAACACTTGGAACACGCTCTAATCCGCATGTTCAAAACGAATGGATTAAACTTCCTGTAATGGCTTATTTAATTGAAACGGATAATGGCTACATCTTATATGATACAGGTTCAAACCCTGAAGCTATGAACGGTTATTGGCCAAAAACTATGCAAGAAATTTATCCGCTTTATCAAAAAGAAGAAGAAAGATTGGAAAATCAACTTAAACTTTGCGGTGTTAAACCGGAAGATATTAAAACCGTTGTACTTTCTCACATGCACTTAGACCACGCAGGTCATATTAATTTATTCCCACACGCGGATGTTTATGTTCCTGGGGAAGATTACAAATACGGGCTTGCAAAAGTTCACATGAACCCTGATAGAGAAACTCATGGCGGATATATTAAAGGCGATTTAGAAGCACCTGTAAAACAATATCATTTGGTTGATGAAGATTTTGAACTTGCAACAGGGGTTGAAGTTGTTTGTCTTGCCGGTCATACTCCAAATCTCTTAGGGCTTGTTGTTCATCTTGAAGAACAAACAGTAATTCTTCCTCAAGATTGTGTTTATACATCAGAAATTTTTGGACCACCTGCAAAAATGAGCGGTTTTATGTATGATAGTGTAAGTTTCATGAAATCAATTGAAAAAGTAAGACGTTTAGCTAAAAAATATAATGCAAAAGTCTTTCCTGCTCACGATTGGGAATTTTTCAAAACAATGAAATTAGCTCCTGAATATTATGAATAAGAGGTAATAAATGTACAAGGTTTTAATCGTAGAAGATGACCCTATGGTTGCAATGATAAATACTCATTATGTTGAGCAAGATTCCCGTTTTTATGTTGTTCAATCTTTCAGGAACGGGAATGATGCGTTCAAATATTTATCAGAAAATCAAGTGGATTTGGCTATACTGGATGTTTATATGCCGGTATTAGACGGTTTATCTTTGTTAAAAAAGATTAGGGCAGCAGAGATAAATACCGATGTCATTATGGTTACGGCATCAAATGATAAAAATACCCTTGATACGGTTTTAAACTTTGGGGTCATTGATTACCTTGTCAAACCTTTTGTGCAAGAAAGATTTCAACAAGCCTTGGACAAATTTGTAGAATATAATATTCAAAAAAATA
>CAKUQA010000286.1 GCA_934675225.1 uncultured Candidatus Melainabacteria bacterium
ACCAAGCACTTTCTGAAAGTTTCAAAAATTTCAAAGCTAATGTTGCAAAAGGACAACCACAAGCAATTGCTTTGAATAATGAATATCAACAATTTTTATCTAAAAACAACAAAAGACTTACCGACGAAGGTGTTTTTAAAGTTTTGGCTAAGTATTATAATACAGACCAAATTGATAAATGGGACAATGATTTAGACGAAAACCTTATTTCTAAAATAAATGACGGAGATGTTGAAGCTTTTAGAAGATATAACGAAATAAAAAAAGCCAACAAAAACGAAATAGAACAACATAAATTTGAACAATTTATTGCAACAAAACAAATTAAAGAAAATAAAGAATGGCGCGACAAACAAGGTTTTAAATACTTTAATGATTTGCTGGTCGGTTGTTCACAAATGGACAGATGGCGTTACAAAGATGCTTTCCTTGACGATTGGGAAATGGGCGCAAGAGAATATAATGGCAAATCTCAAAGATGGCATATTCCGGTAATTGACCCTAAAAAAATATTTAAAAACGATAAATATGAATTAGGTTTAGGTGGAGAATTCTTAAAAGAGAAAATAAACTATGCACTTGAATTCAATGAAAATATAAGAATAGACCATGCTATGGGACTTATAGAACCTTATCTTTTGTCAAAACATGCTTCTCCTGATGAATTTTCAAATAACGAATATAAAAACGATAATGTTGAAAAATACATGTCACAGCTTACCGATTCTAAAGGTGAAGAATATGACAAATATTGGGATTACCCAAAACTTTTAACTAAACTAATACTTCCCGCATTAAAAGAACACAAACTAAAACCGGACATGCCTGTATGGGAAGATTTATGCACATATCCGCCGAGATTTGTAGAAATTTATGACAAACAATTACACTTACCTAAAATAATAAATCTTGATTGGAACAGAGCACAAGAAGCAACAAAAACAGACAGAAAAGGCGACTGGTATCTGTTAGGTTCACATGACAATATTCCGGCTATGAACTATCCTGACAGAGAAGGGATGTATAGCGATGGCACAAAATTCAAATATACAAGAGGAACATCTGCTTGGAATACCGGATATCTTGCAGGATACTTAAATATGGATGATGGCAGACACAATATTGGAACTATCAGAAATGAAATGAAAAATATCATAGAGCATAATGATAGAGCTTTGGTGCGTGCAAAATTTGCAGAATTAATGACTACCCCAAAATTTCAAATTTCTTTTGCTGACATACTTGGAATTACTGATGTAACATACAATATGGGCGGTACTGATAGAGAAGAAAATTGGAAAGAACGTATTCCTGCAGACTTTCTTGATAAATACTATGAAAATCTATCGGGCAAAAACCCTACAGCTTTAAACATCCCTGAATTATTAAAACAAGCCTTGCAGGCAAAAATAGATATACAAGTAACGCAAAGCGATGACAAAGATAGAACTCGAGCTGAATTAAATAAAAAATATGCTCCGTTGTTAAACGATTTGCAGAAATATGCAGATATTTTGAAAGAACCGGAAAACTAGTATAACCAAATGCAATATTGTCAAGCAGAATACAAATCTGCTAAAACAAACTTTAGTAGCATTGTTTCCACCAATTTGGCTCTTTATAACCTTAAAAAAGATAATTTACCAAACATAGATATAAAGAAAAATATAGCCTTAAATGTGACGCCTATTATTCCTTATCTCTGTGCATGCCTGTTTCAATCCCGGGAACACATAAAAATGCCGGAACGACTCTCTGAATAAATGACGCAAACGGAGATTTTTCTGCCATCAAAGAAACTGCCATTCCAATATCATCAACATGTGGTGCAAAGTCTGTCGGTTTAATATTTCTATCAACTTTTTTATGGTAAACCTTTTCATTTATAAAGTTGGAAACTTTATTTCCGGCAAAAATCCCTGTTGCCAAAGCCGCAATTGTAACTACTGACATCGGAATTGCTTTTAATGCCCCATTAAACATTTTTGAAGCTTTTCCTGTCTCTTTTATTTGAGGAACAATTTTCATTATACTTTTTTTGTTTTTTGTATAAATTTCAGAAGCAGTCCAAACACACCCAATAGGAACTAAAACATTCCCGAGAAGTTGGTTAACTGCTTCTTTATATTTTGCTTTACGATGTTTTTTATCATCAAAAATCAAACCGCCAACTAAACCTCCTGCCACAGAAGCAGAAGCCAATTCAATAATTTGAGGACCTTCCAAATCAATTAATTTTCGATTTGGATGATTTTTATTATACAGCCCAAAAATTGCCCAATCCTTCATAGGAGTTTTCGCAATTTTAGACGGACTTAAAGAAAAACCTTGTCTCTTAGAAATATGCGCAAGAGCTGTCGCAACACCTAACGCAGAAGTTGCAATAACCCCTGTTTTTAACTTTTTATCATTATTCTTTTTATTATTATAAACAGTCTGGTTTAAATTATTATTTACCGGAGTTATTGGCATATTATCACCTTCTATTTCTATTCTAACAAAAACACTGAATATAAAACATTGTTATTTTTGAAAACAAAATTAACAAAACTTAATCACACTATCGGGGCGTTT
>CAKUQA010000287.1 GCA_934675225.1 uncultured Candidatus Melainabacteria bacterium
ATTTTTCTTAATTTAATTGCCGTAATAAGTTCATCTGACAATTCATACAGCGAGTTTAAAATTAATACGGGTTGATTTTCTGTACAAAGAGATAAAGTGCAGGTTAGCGAAAAACTTAAAGCTTTATCTAAACCTTCTATCATATAGTTTATAAGTTTTGATTTGTCTAATGTGCCTGCAAATTGAGAACTTGTACTATATAAAGCATTCAAACGATACAAGCTGTCAGCCAAATCTTTGTTTGAACTTGATAACATTTCAAGAGAGTTTTTCATTCGCAAATTAACATTAATAGTTGATAACATTAAGTCGTCTGACATGTCTTTTGTTATAAATGCATTTGCGAATTTGATTAAATCTTTTTCAATATTTTGAGTGGCTAAAGAAAAGATAACTATAGTGTTTTCACAAATTGATTTTATTTTTTTGTTTAAGTCTTTAGTTTGTGGAAAATTTGTATCAATAATTATTATGTCCGGAGCATCAACGCTGATAAAATCACAAATTAGAGTTTCATCAGACATAACTTCAAAGTCATAAGAGCTTTTGTCAAAAATATTTTTGAAACGTTGAATTTCTTTATTTTCTTCTGATACAAACAAAATCTTAATCATAATAATGATTTTAACAGATATAATATGAATAGCAAATAAGTTAAATTTTGCAATAATTGTAACTTATTTGCTTAATATATAGCCATGCCCGTTTGTTATGTTGTTAAATATAGATATGGCTGATGAGATAAATAAAAAAGTAATAGATATATTTTCAAAACACAATAATAATCTAAAACCTGAGGCTAAAGAAAAAGTAAAGTTTTATGCCGGTTTTAATTATGTTCGTATTGATAAAGACCACAACGGAAATAAATTTAATCCGGCACACCTTATAGAGTACGCACAAGGTTGCCATTACATTGTTCGTGTAATGCGCGAATATAAAGGTGATACCGTGCTATACAATTATGATGTCCCAAATGCGGATTTATTTAAGTTTATAAAATCTTTTCAGGAAAATACTCTTGATGGTACAATTATAGAAATTGATAAATATTTCCCGGATACACCGGCTTAGGTCAGTCGTTTTACTCCAGTTTCAAGAAGTCCGGTATACTTTCCTCCTAAATTTTTTATGTTATGGAAAAATTCTGAAAGAAAATCTTTGTTTACTGTTGTATAGTTTGCAAATTTTCCGTTACTTTTTGCAACAGTTTCAAACATTTTGCCATTTCTTTCGTCACTGAATTTCCAATGTTCGGTATCGAAATGTGCACTTCTATCATAAAAACCGCTTGTCGTTAAGTTAGAGCCATTTTCTCCCAGTCGCATTTTGTATTTGATAACTTTTCCATCGGATGTTGTTGAGAATACTCCTTGATTTATAACTTTTTTACCGTCTCTAAGTCGCACTCCCATTATGGAATATCCGTCTCTAACAACATATCCAATGTCTGCATGTGGTTCTGCTGCATTTGGTAATAATTTTTTTACTGTTGCAGAATCGGCTCCTAAAGAAACTTTTTTAGAAACTTTTGAGACACCTTTGGATAGTTCAGGTAAAGTGTCAAGTAAAGTTACTCCAAGTTTTGAAAAACTAGTAATTGCTGGCATAATTTTCTCCTTTTTCCCATGTCAAATATAATCCCCTATATATGTATAAAAAATTTTTTTAACAAAAAATTGATAAAACTTTTTAGTAATATTAATAATTTGTAATAATGCTATTTTTATATATATAATTAGAAAAGAAATTATTTTATAGGATGTAGTAATGAACTGTTTTTTTAGAGAAAATCATGAGGCTTTATATAATTGCACAAAGCCGTATCAATATGTTGGTGGGGAATTTTTATCCTTTAATAAAAGTTTTGATGATGCCAAAGTTAGGTATGCTTTTGTGTTCCCTGATAAATATGAAATCGGTATAAGTAATTTAGGGGTTAGAGTTTTATATGATACTGTTAACAGGCATGATGGCTGGATGGCAGATAGAGCTTATGCGCCGGAAGGAGATTTTAAGCCAAAATCTCTTTATGGGGTAGAAAGTAAAAGATATTTAAAAGATTTTGATGCTGTTGGTTTTTCTCTACAATATGAACTTGCGTATCCAACTGTTTTAAAAATGTTGGATATGTCAGGAATTCCATACCGTAATGATATGAGAGGAGATAATGATCCTATTGTTATGGCTGGAGGGCCCTGTGCATACAATCCGTTGCCAATGGCTGATTTTATTGATGTTTTCATGATTGGTGATGGCGAAGATAATTTAAGAGAAGTTTGTGAAATCCTTGAAAAAACAAAAGGTTTACCGAGGGCAGAAAGAATTAAAGCTTTGGTTTCACCTGAAGGTGGTCGTTGGTCGGCATCTATCGGGGGAAAAGTAACCAAGAGAATAGCTCAATTGGACTATGAATCAGCTTTAAAATCTTATCCAATACCTTTTTCTACTTCTGTTCAAGATAGAGCAGTTGTTGAAATTCGTAGAGGATGTGGGAGAATGTGTCGTTTTTGTCAACCGGGGCATGTTACGTTGCCTATTAGAGAAAGACCCGCGGAAGATATTATAAAG
>CAKUQA010000288.1 GCA_934675225.1 uncultured Candidatus Melainabacteria bacterium
AATACAGGAACCGTAATTGAAGTAGGTGACGGTATTGCCAGAGTTTATGGACTAAGAAATGTTATGTCAAATGAACTTGTAACATTTGAAGATGGCAAAAATACTCTCGGAATAACAATGAACCTTGAAGAAGATAATGTTGGTATTGTTATTTTGGGGGAATATACACAAATTAAAGAAGGAATGACTGTTAAAACAACAGGTAGAATTGCATCTGTTCCAGTTGGCGATGCTTTAATCGGAAGAATTGTTGATCCTACAGGAAAACCTATTGATGGTAAAGGAGAAATCAATTCAGATAAAACAAGACCAATTGAAAGAGTTGCTCCGGGGATTGTTGCAAGAAAATCTGTTCACCAACCATTACAAACAGGCTTAACAGCTATTGATGCCTTAACTCCAATCGGTAGAGGTCAACGTGAGTTAATTATTGGCGACAGACAAACGGGTAAAACTGCTATTGCACTTGATACTATTATCAACCAAAAAGGTCAAAATGTAATTTGTATTTATGTTGCAATTGGTCAAAAAACTTCAACAGTTGCTCAAATTGCAAAAACATTGGAAGAACATGGTGCGATGGAATACTCAATTATTGTATCAGCTACAGCTAATGAAGCCGCGCCTTTACAATATATTGCGCCATTTGCTGGTGTTGCGATAGGTGAAGAATTCATGGAACAAGGAAAAGATGTATTAATCATATATGACGACCTGTCTAAACACGCTCAAGCCTACCGTGCCATGAGTTTGCTATTAAAAAGACCACCGGGACGTGAAGCATATCCGGGAGATGTATTCTATTTACACTCAAGGTTACTTGAAAGAGCAGTTAAATTAAATGATGATTTAGGCGGTGGTAGTATTACAGCGTTACCTATCATTGAAACTCAAGCCGGAGATGTATCTGCGTATATTCCAACCAACGTAATTTCAATTACTGACGGACAGATTTTCTTAGAATCTAACTTGTTTAACTCTGGTGTAAGACCGGCTATCAATGCAGGTATTTCAGTATCTCGTGTTGGTGGCGCTGCTCAAACAAAAGGTATTAAACAAGTTGCAGGTCAATTAAGACTTGATTTAGCACAATATAACGAACTTGCAGCTTTTGCTCAATTTGCGTCAGACTTAGATGCTTCAACCAAAAATCAATTGTTAAGAGGTGAAAAACTTACAGAAGTTTTGAAACAACCTCAATACAATCCGTTAAGCGTTGCAGAACAAATTACAATCTTGTTTGCAGCTAACGAAGGAATTTTGGATGATATAGCAAATTCAGACGTTGCTAAGTTTAAGAAAGAATGGTTTGCATATTTAAATACAAATCTAAATGAATTAAAAGATAAACTTAATAACGGTGCTAAACTTGAAGATAATGATAAAGTTGAATTGAAAGAAGCTTTATTACAATTCAAGAAAACATTCTAGTTAAATATTAAAACTTCATAAATGCTGGTTGGGTATTTTACCCAACCTAGTATAATTAAAGGTAAAATATGACAAACTTAAAAGATATTAAAAATAGAATACAGAGTGTTCAAAGTACGCAAAAAATTACACGTGCCATGAAAATGGTTGCAGCTGCAAAGGTAAAAAAAGCTGAAAATACCGTAAAAGCTTCAAGACCTTTTACAACAGAACTTACTTCTATGTTCAAAAAGTTGCTTGCTTCTGTTGGTACTTACAGCACACAGAGTCTTAAAATTAAATCAGCAATTGACAATTATCCGGAACTTTTACAAGTTAGAGAAATTAAAACTGTAGGTTTGCTTGTAATTACATCCAATAAAGGACTTGCCGGAGCTTATAACGCTAATATTGTTAGAAAAACGATACAAACAATAAAAGCTTATGAAGAACAAGGAATTAAAACAATCCTTTATGTAGTTGGACAAAAAGGAATTTCGCCCCTAAAACGAAAATGCAAAGCTCTAAACTGCGAAATTAATAAAACGTACTTGAGCGTAGCTAACGAACCTACAGGTGAAGGTGCCAAAATTGTAATAGAAGATATTGCAGAAGATTTTGTTTCACATAAAATCGACAAAATAGAAATCATTACAACTCGTTTTAAAAATATGATGAGTTATTTTGTTGAAAATTGGACAATTTTGCCACTAAAAGGTTTGAATGATGATCATGAAAGAATTACAGATAATATCATTGAGCCTTTAATGGAATTTGTTCCAGACATGCATAATATATTACAAAAAATCGTTCCAATGTATATGACGAATATTCTTTATCAATCATTGTTGGAAGCTCAAGCAAGCGAACTTGCCAGCAGAATGACAGCTATGTCTGCAGCTACAACAAACGCAGAAAAAATGATAAAAGAATTGTCTGTTCAATACAATAAAACAAGGCAATTCGCAATTACGCAAGAAATTATTGAAGTTGTATCTGGTGCAAACGCGCAATTAGGATAATTAGTTTATACAAATCATTATATTAATAAAAACTTTCCTTATTTTAAGGGAAGTTTTTATTTTATAAAGGCAACAGTTTATCTAAAGAAACTCCAAGAGCCTGAGCAATACACACAACAACGTGAATAG
>CAKUQA010000289.1 GCA_934675225.1 uncultured Candidatus Melainabacteria bacterium
GTTCTTTATAATAGTTAAACAAAAAAATCGACAAATCTTAAAAATGAATTGTCGATTTTTTAATTTAAAAATTTTTGATTTCTATAAATCTCCGATATTTGGAGCTGTATGGATTTTATGATTATTCATAAATGATTGATCGTCATAAGCAGGATCTAAATACATGAAAAATCTTCTAACACCTCTAACAATACCCTTTTTGTATATGTCTCGTTCATAGTATGTTGGAGTTTCTTCTCCATTTGCCTGTGAAATAGATTTATGGGTTGCATTTATGAATGCCGGAGAATATCCATGGTTTTCCAAATATTCACGACTTACCGCATCAGTATTTGTTAATTCTGCTTGTGCAGGTAATGCTGCGATTAATCCTATTAAACCCAAAAGTAAAAAATATTTTTTCATTTACACCTCAATATGTTATGTATTATATTATAATACTTCTTTTTTTTATTATTACAAAATTATTATAATTACTTTACAAAAAAGTACCATATACTATTTGTATGATTTTATTATAATTTCTTCTAATTTTTCAAGAAGTTTTTCTTCCGGAACCTTGGCTATAATTTCTCCTTTTTTAAATATTATACCCTCATTTATTCCGCCGGCAATCCCGAAGTCAGCATGTCTCGCTTCTCCCGGACCATTTACTGCGCAACCCATAGTTGCGATAGTAATTGGTTTGTCGAAATTTTTAAATTTTTCTTCTACTTTTTTGGCAAGTCCGATTAAGTCTATTTGTGTTCTTCCACAAGTTGGGCAAGAGACAAAGTTTACACCTCTTTCTCGCAATCCTAAACTTTTCAGAATATCAAAACCTGCACTAACTTCTTCAACAGGATTTTCTGTTAAAGAAACTCTAATTGTATCTCCAATTCCTTCTGCCAATAGTGTTCCAAGTCCTACTGAGGATTTTATTAAACCTCCTCGTAAAGTTCCTGCTTCCGTAACACCTAAATGTAAAGGATAAGGAATTTTATCTGCAATTGAGCGATAAGCTTCTATTGTTGTTAATACATCAGAAGATTTTAGAGAAACTTTGATTAAATCAAAATCTAAGTCTTCCAATATTTTTATATGCCCAAGTGCACTTAGTACCATTTTTTCAGATAAAGGAATATCTTTGTCTAATAAGTCTTTTTCTAAAGAGCCTGCGTTAACTCCTATTCTGATAGGTATTTGTTGCTGTTTAGCAAGTGTAACAACTTTTTCAACATTTTCTCTTTTCCCAATATTACCGGGATTTAGTCTAAGAGCATTTATGCCGTTATTAATACATTTTATTGCTAACTTGTAATCAAAATGTATGTCTGCAATTAAAGGTACTGGAGATTTTTTTACAATGTCTTTTATTGCATCTGCAGCTTCTTGATTTAAAACAGCCAGTCTGACAAGTTCACAGCCTTTTGCAGCAAGTTCATTAATTTGATTAAGTGTAGTATTTACGTCACGTGTATCAGTGTTACACATTGACTGTACACTGATTGGAGCGTCTCCTCCAATTTTTACGTTTCCTATTGAAATTTGTTTTGTTTTTCTTCTTTTTATCATATTATTATTATATCATAAAAAGGAGAGGTTATCATGAAAATTGCAATTTTATCGGATATTCACGGGAACATGCAGGCACTGGAAAGTGTTATGAGTGATATAAAAGCAAATAATTGTGAAAAAGTTTTTTGTTTGGGAGATTTGGCTATGGCAGGTCCTGAACCTGCAAAAGTTATTGATTTTGTTCGTTCTCAAGAAAACTGGACTGTAATTCAGGGAAATACCGATAAAATGATTGCAGATTTTTCTCCAGAAATTTTATTAAATACTGAAAAGGTATTTCCTGTTATGGCACATGCTTTAGCGGATGATGTACTATTTTTATCTGATGATAGAAAAGAATATTTAAAAAACTTACCTGCTCAAAAAGAGCTTGATGTTGAAGGTGTAAAAGTTCTTTTAGTGCATGGTTCTCCTCGCCGCAATAATGAAGATATTTTACCGGACATGCCAATTTCAGAAATTGAAGAAATTATAAAAGGAGTTAGTGCCGATATTATTTTTTGTGGTCACACCCATGTTCCGGCAGGCTATCAAACCAATACTAAGCAAACTGTTGTAAATGTTGGTAGTATTGGACGTCCTATGACTAAAGAGCCGAAATCTTGTTATTGTATTGCAAATTTTGATGAAAACGGAAGTTTTTCTATTGAACATAGATTTGTTGACTATGATAGAGAAAAAGCCGCACAAATTATGGCAACAAGAAATTTTGACGGAGCTCAAAAACTTGCTGAAATGATTTTACATCCAACTTCAAGACATATTTAGCAGCTAATTAATTTTTTTTTAAGTTTATTTTTAATTCCTTAGATGCTTTGTTAATTATTTGAGGAAGAATTGTTTCATAAATGGCAATATCTTTTTGGTTTTTTACTTTATTACCATTTTCGTAAACTTCTCCGCTATTATTAACAGAAAACATTATATATTTAGCAGAATTGTCTCTTGAGTATGCAG
>CAKUQA010000290.1 GCA_934675225.1 uncultured Candidatus Melainabacteria bacterium
GATGTAGCTAAAGATAGGCTGGACAAGATTTTAACTCTTGTGTAATTTTGAGGATATTGTTGTGCATATATCAAAAATAGAAATTAAAAATTATAGAAATTTTAAAGATGTGTCATTTTCAACAAACTCCAAAATGGTTATTATAGGAGAAAATAAATCTGGTAAAACTAATTTAATACAAGCTATTAGATTAGTTTTGGATGATAGCTTACCCGATAGTAAAAGGTACTTAGAAAAGAATGATTTTAATTTTGATATAAATAATCCTATCGAAAACGGAGAAGAAATAACAATAGGTATTGAATTTTCTAAATTTTCAGACGACAACGAATTATTATCCATTTTTTGCGACTATTTAATATCAAAAGATATTGCAAAAATAACATATAAATATTCTCCAAAAGCTGAAATAGTAGAGCAAAAGAAAAAATCAGGTGAGAAACTAAATATCAATGATTATATGTATTATTTTTATGGAGGAAACAATAGTTTAAATGTCATATACAAAAATGAATTTTTAAGTATATTAAGAATGAGAGCCCTTAATGCTATAAGAGATGTTGAAAATGATATGGAATTGTGGTCAAAATCTCCACTAAAAAGCCTTTTAACAAATAATAAAATTATTGATCAAGAACAATTAAACGAACAACTAGAAAAAATTCAAAAAGAAATATTAGAGGCAACAACTTCATTTAAAAATTCAGATATAGTTAATTTATTACAAGAGAATATAGATAAATATCTAGAAGATGTAGCTGGAATATCTACAATAAAAACAAATATAAATCTGGAAGGCAATGCTGATGCAAATAATATTCTTAAAATAATAAAAATATTTTCAGGTAATAATGAACATTCCATACACAGTTTATCGCAAGAAAGTTTAGGTTTGAATAACTTACTATACTATTCATTGTTTATGTTGTCAGAAAAACCGTTTAAATCAATTGTTGCTATTGAAGAACCAGAAGCACATTTACATCCTCATTTGCAAAGAATGATATTTAAGAACTCCATGGAGAACCACCCATTAATTTTGACTACTCATTCTCAAAATCTTGTTAATACTATTTCTGATATTAGAGATATTGTTGTTCTAAATAATAAGGATAACACTACCAACGTTAGTTCTTTGGCAAATTTAAATATGACTGATATTGAACTTAAAAATATACAAAGATATTTAGACGTAAATAGAAGCGAAATACTATTTGCAAAAGGTGTTATATTAGTTGAAGGTATTGCTGAGGAATATCTAATACCACAATTTGCTAAAAAGTTGTTTGGACAAGATTTGGATCAGATGGGCATATCGGTATGTTCGGTAAATGGAACCCATTTTGAAGATTTCGTTAAGTTACTTAATTATATAAACATACCTTTTGTAGTTGTTACGGACGGGGATAATTATACTCACACAAAAGATTTTGATAATGAAGTTTTTCAATATTCGGATGGTATTGTTCGTGGTTTATATTTAATTAATGAAATCAATAAAGGTTTTATTGAAAATATTATTAATAAATTTATTACTCTTGTTCCAAATTTAAAGGTAAATAACGGTAGCATTACAACAAATAAAGATTTAATCAGAAGAGGAATAAAAATATTACAAAAATATAAATTGAATTTATTTAATCGGATACTTAAAATTAATGGAATATTTTTAAATGAAACAACATTAGAAGTAGAATTATTAAAAAACGACTATAGTCAACATTTTAAAAATATATTCAAACAGTACTTTTCAAAACATAAATTTGATTTGATTAATAAAGAAATAGATAACCATATCCTACCTGATAAATTAATAGAATATATAGAAAAAATTGGAAAAGGTCGTTTTGCTCAGGAATTGTCAATTTCTATATCAGATACAGATAAAATTCCCGAGTATATAAAAGAAGCGTTATTAAAGATAAAAGATAAAGTAATATAATGGCAACAGAATTTTATAATAAATGTTTAGAGGAATGTTATTCAGATCAAGAACAAATAAAAGTTCTTGAATCTAATACTCATACTATTATAAAAGCCGGTCCTGGTTCAGGTAAGACTAGAGTATTAACATTAAAAGCGGCTAAATTATTATTTGAATACATTGAAAAACCAAGAGGTGTGGCTTGCATTACATATACAAACAAGGCTACCCAAGAACTTAAAAATAGATTGAATTTATACGGTATAGAATATCGTAAAAATTTATTTATTGATACAATTCATAAATTTTGTATAAATAATATCTTAATGCCTTTTTCAAGTTTCTACAGTGAATGTGACATATCAAAATGTAAAATACTCAAAAACACAACAAAATATTTAAATAATTTTAGTAAATCGGACTGATTTTATTTAAAGTTAATCTTTTCAATTTTAGTCCATTTTATTAAAATTAGATTTGCATTTAAAGTAATGATTTAGTCAAATAAAAATATTTAGGGATATTTAGCATATGAGTATAAGGGGCCTTTTTATTATTAATTGGAGTGACGAGGATTTTAGGCTAATTT
>CAKUQA010000291.1 GCA_934675225.1 uncultured Candidatus Melainabacteria bacterium
TGCATCTTACGCCTGCGAGCGTACCGATGGTGCGCGTAGATGGCAGCCTGCAGCCTTTGCAAAACGAATTTATTTCAATGATGCCTGTAATCAGAAATTTTGAAGCAAATAGACAAATTTTTATGATTCAAAATCAAAATTTACAAAAAGTGATTTCCCAACTGGGAACAACTTCATAATAAGAGGTAATTAATTATGTACAGTATGCAAGGTATTGTAAGAAAAAGTGTAAGTAATGTAACAACTCAGTTTGAAAAACTGGGTTATGTTGCTAATAATCTTGCAAATATGAACACAAAAGGTTATAAGACTGTAACTTTTGAACAAATGCTTAATGAAGAAGGTTATTTGACAGGTGCAATCAGAACAGAGTGCCGTCAAGGTTCAATTCAAGTTACAAGTAACCCTTATGATGTTGCAATTGATGGAACGGGGTATATTCCTGTAGTATCTCCGGAGGGTGAAGTAGCTTATACAAGGGATGGTGCTTTCAAACAAGGAAAAGACGGTTATCTTGTGACAACTGATGATTGGATTGTTGGTGAAGGTATTAAAATTCCTGCAAATTGTTATAAATTTGAAATTAAGCCGAATGGGGAAGTTTATACGTACGATGCTGCAAATACAAAGCCAAAGAAAATAGGGACAATACCTCTTGTAAGATTTGCTTCTCAAGAAAATTTAGAGCAAAGAGGTATGAATAAACTTGTAGCGACTGCTGAATCCGGTGAACCAATGTTGGTTAAAAATCACAATTGCATTCGTCAAAATAATATTGAAAACTCCAACACAAACATATATTCATCAACTTCTGATATGCTAAGGCTAAATGCATCACTTCTTGCCAGTACTCGTATGATGAAGGTTGTTGATGATATGTATAACAAAGCAATCAATATCAGAGAATAAGCGTAGCCGCTTAACCCACCCCTCAGATTTAGTAAAGTAGATTACAACCAATGAATTAATAAGTGTAGCTAAACAACGAAAAAATAATTGAAAGGACAAAAATGTTTACATCACTAGACAATATGGGAAAAGTTACATTGATGATGGACTTGATTACTCAAAGACAAAGAGCTTTGGGTTCCAATCTTGCAAATATTGATACCCCTGGGTATGTTCGTCGTGATGTGAATTTTGGTGATTATTTAAATTCAATGAATAGTCCTTTAGAAACAAAATTGTCTGAAAAATTGGGGCCTTCTGGAGTAATTGATGAGCAAACTTATGAAGAAATAGATCCTGCAAATGAATTGATGGAATTACAAGAAAACTCACTTCTTTATACGATGGCAACAAGGAGGATGTCTAATATAATTACAGAAATGAAAACAGTTATAAATGTCGGTAAATAATAACTAATGCAGTCTCCTTTTTTAACGAGGAGACGGGGTAATATTAACTCCAAAACAAATAAAGAAAGGCGTAAATTATGAGTATAATGGAATCAATGAATATCGGAGCAAATGCCTTAAAAGCACATGGCTTAAGGATGGATATTCATGCAAAAAACATCGCAAACGTTGATACTCCAAATTACGTGAGAAAAATTCCTATTTTGAACGCAACAGAAGATATTTCTTTTCATGGTTTGATGAATACGATGAAAGAAGATGTTTTTGGGGTTGGCACTTTGCCTTATTTGCAAGGTGGTGTAGTATTTAACGGATGTGTAGAAGATCCGACATTAGGAGATAAAATTTATAGACCTGGACACCCTGATGCAGATGCAAACGGATATATAAGAGCTTCAAATGTAAATCCTGCAGTTGATATGGCGGATGCTATTTTGGCACAACGTGCTTATGAAGCTAACTTAGCTTTGATAAATATAACCAAATCTATGGCTCAAAAAGCAACTGAAATCGGCAGATAATAGGAAAATTAAGTATTAAATAAGGAGATGGTTATGGGAGGAAAAACTCTATTTAAAAATTTGAAATTTTTGTCAAAAATTTTATTGTCTGAAAAACTTGAAAATACGTATGTTATTGAAAAAATGATTGAAGAAAAGATTATAGAAATGACAAATGTAAATTGTTTTCCTGTTATTAAAAATGTAGAAGAAACTATTCAGGCAATAAATGAAGGCGCTTCTTTATGCAGATTTGGTGATGGCGAAATCAATTTAATGAAAGGAATTGATATTCCATTCCAAGTGGCAAGTAAAGAACTTACAGATAGATTGACTGAAGTTTTGTCATCAAATTATAAAAATATTTGTATAGCTATTCCAAAATTTATATTTTCACCAAAGAGTGGTTTGGATGACTGGACTCGTAATTTTTGGATGGATAATGGAAAGCCTTTTAGAGATGTCGTGTTAAAATACGTATCTTTATCCAATGTTTATTATTCTGCAGAAGTTACTGTTGCCAGTGCAGCTTACGAAAATTTTGACAAAGAGAAATATTTTAAAAGTTTTAGAAATATTTGGCACGATAAAGATGTGACTATAATAACAGGTTCAACAGTTTTTGATAAAATAGAATACAACATCTTTGAT
>CAKUQA010000292.1 GCA_934675225.1 uncultured Candidatus Melainabacteria bacterium
ATAATAAAAATTTCAGATTTGAAAAATCATATTATTCTTTTGTTCCGCAAAAAGGTTACAAGGCAATAGTTTTGGATACAATAATTCGTGATAGGCTTACTTCTAACGGACAAATCGGGGCTGAACAACTTAAATGGCTTGATAATGAGTTGGCAAATTCCAAAAAAGATACTGTACTTATTTTCATGCATGTTCCTGTTTTAGAGCCGTATAATAGCCCAAATCACAGGCTATTAGATGCTGATAAGATGCAAGAAATCCTTAATAAATACAAAAATCCGATTGCAATTTTCCAAGGGCATTATCATGGAGCAAAAGTTACTAAGAGGGACAACATTTTGTATGTAAGTTGTCCATCAATGGTGTCTTATCCGAATGCTTTCAGAATGATAACGGTGACAAATTATAAAAATAGAGTTGTTATAAATATACAAAACAAAGAAACAAATTTAAAAAATGTTCAAAAGCTTGCCAAATTACTAGTTTTTGGGACAACTATTTACACCGGAGAAGAAAAAGATAAAAACGCAACAATTACAATCGAGAAAAAATAATAAAAATTTGATGATTAGCGTGAGGTCTTATTGATACGAAATAATTAATAATCCAAATCAGAGAGGATAAAAAATATGAGCGAATTTAAAGTTAAATTTAGAGGAGTAAGAGGTAGTTATCCAATTGCAAATAAAGACTTTTTGCAATACGGTGGTAATACATCTTGTGTAGAAGTGAATGTCAATGGGCATTTAATAATCCTTGATGCAGGAACAGGTTTAATCAATCTTGGGAATGAATTATTAGGTAAATATATTTCATCCGGTTTAACTCCGAGTGAAAGAACTTCAATGAAAGCAACTGTTTTAATTTCTCATATTCATCAAGACCATTTGCAGGGTTTTACATTTTTTAGACCGCTGCATATTCCATCTTCGCAAATTAACGTTTATGGGAATGTAAATTATAATGAAAGTCTTGCGGATGAACTTTCAGAGTTGCTTTTTGGGAAGTCATTTCCACTAGATTTGGGAGATATTGCCGGAAATTTGAATATTAAAGATTTAAATGAAACAGAGGGTATAATTTTAAGGCATGGTGAAGCTCCGATAATTAAAAGAATTGAAAATGAAAATGATGCAAAAGTTGAAGGAGAGGATGTTTTAATTACTTGTTACCGTTCTTATGCTCACCCTCAAGAAGGAGTTTTAATTTTTAAAATATCATATAAAGATAAAACTTTAGTATACGCGACAGACAAAGAAAGTTATCCGGGAGGAGATAAAAAGCTTGCAAGTTTTGCAAGAGGTTGTAACTTGTTAATTCATGATGCGCAGTATACAATGGAGGATTATTTGGATACTTATTCTCCAAAACAAGGTTATGGACATTCGACATTTGATATGGCAGTAGAGGCAAAAAATCAGGCAGGGGCGGAAAAACTTGTTTTCTTCCACTTTGATCCTAATTATGATGACAATAAATTAAATTCCATTAAAGAACATTATAAAGATGACAGTTTAATTCTTGCTCAAGAAGGTATGGAAATTGAATTGTAAGTGAATGATGGATTATAATTTGAATAATTAGAATTATTACTCCAAACTTTTTGAGTCAAGTGAATTGAATGTTTTTATCTGCTTTTGATGAAATTCTATGAAAAAAATATTACTAATATCATTAATAGCTTTAACTTTTTTCACATCCGGATATAAAAGACCGGAAGTGAACGTTATTGATGCAACCAAAAATGCATTTCTTCATAATAACATGGGGCTTAGGTACATGGAAGAACATTGTTATTATGCGGCAATTCAGGAATTTAAAATTGCAATAAGTCTTAATCCGAATACCCAAGCTACTGCTGTTTATTACAAAAATATAGGAGATGCCTACATGGCTATAGGCTACCCTAATATGGCGCAAAAACCATACGAGGATGCTATTCGACAATATAGTTTAAACTTGCAATACTACCAAAATCTTGCAAAATGTTATAAAAAACTTGGGTTAGTAAATTCCAAAATAGCAGAATATAGTAAAGGCGGAAATGCTTTGAATAAAGTGATGCTTGGAATTTTGTATATAGAAAACGGAAATATAAAAAGAGGCATAACCGTTTTGGATGAATTTACGGCATCAGAACCCGATTTGATTATAACTCCTGCGGTTAGACAATACGTTAAAGAAAATGTTGAAAAAATAAACAAAATTTAGCCAATAAGGCAAAGACCAATATCTTCGACAATTTCACTGGTAACATCCAATGCTTTATCTTTTGCACTATTAGGCTTTTTAATTGCTAAGTATAATGGAATTCCAAATGCTGCAGAAAAAGCAGCCAAGGCAAGTCCGGTAGTTATTTTTTTTCGAGTTGACCATTCTTTTTTCTTTGGTTTTGGTTTTTGATTTATTTTTTGCAGATTATTCTTACCCATATACGGATACTGCTGAATATTACCATAACTATTTAACGCACCAATTGTCATATACACACCATAACCTTATATG
>CAKUQA010000293.1 GCA_934675225.1 uncultured Candidatus Melainabacteria bacterium
AAGATAGCCTTATCACCAGCTTTACCTTCTGAACGATTGTATCCACCAGGGATACGACCGATTGAGGACATTCTTTCTTCATAATCAATTAGTAGAGGGAAAAAGTCTATTCCAACTCTAGGTTCTTTTGAAACACAACAATGTACAAATAACATTGTATCTCCACATCTAACTGTAACAGAACCATTTGCAGATTGAGCATATTTACCGGTTTCTACAGTAACTGTTTTTCCGCCAATTTCTAGCTCAAATTTTTTTGTTTCCGGTACCATAATTTTCCTTTCTTGCGGGGTTTAGAAACAATTACCCGCTTTTGTGCTTTTAGCACCTTTGTTATACACTTCCATTGTTCGTTTATATTATATCGTAAACAAGAAAAAAGTATATAAAATGTTACTTTTTTTGACCTTTTAAAAATTTTAAGACTAACAAAATCACAACATTGTTTTACTTCGCAAAATGGTTGAAAAGCATACCATTACACACTTTGTTAAGAGCAGATGTATAGTTGCTAATTAAATAACACACCTGCAATAGCAGCAGACATATAGCAGGTTAATGTTCCGCAAATTAAAGCCCTGACACCAAGTCTTGCAAGATTTTTTCTTTGGTTTGGTGCAAGTTCTCCGATACCACCTAACTGAATTGCAATTGATCCAAAGTTTCCAAAACTGCATAATGCAAAACTTGCGATTAAGAAACTTTTTTCTGATAGCTGTGTTGGCAAGTTTGTTAAATCAAAATATGCAACCATTTCATTAAGTACTAATTTTGTTCCCATAAGACTTCCAACTGTTGTTGCTTCTTTTAGAGGAACTCCCATAAAGTACGCAAATACAGCAAAAAGTTTACCAAGAATGAGCTTTAACGACAAATGAGTCAAGTCAAATGATACAAAATTTATGTGTAAATATTTTACTATTAGATTTCCAAGACCGCCTAAGAACCAATCAATCATAGCAACCAGTGCTACAAGAGCTAAAATCATGGCAACAACATTGATTGCCACTTTCATACCTTCTGATGCTCCGGCAGAAATCGCATCAAATACATTTATATAAGGTTTTCTTCTTTTACTGTATGTTATTTTGATATCTTCACTTGTTTCAGGTGTTCCGGTTTCAGGATAAACTATTTTAGTTAAAACCAATGCCCCCGGAGCTGCCATAACAGATGCAGCTAAAAGATATTGAGCAGGAATTCCCATGCCTATATAAATAGGCATTGTTGCTGCAGAAATACAAGCCATGCTACCTGCCATAGATGCTAATAACTCTGAACGTGTAAGCTTTGCAAGGTAAGGTCTAATCATAATTTGAGCTGCTATTTGTCCGACAAAAGCGCTTGCTACGTTAGAAAGAGCCTCAGCGCCACTTACTCCCATAAGTTTATTCATAGCTTTTCCAAAGAAAGGAACTACCCTTTGCATAATTCCATAGTAATAAAGAATATTAACTACAATCATCATGAAAATTAACGAAGCAATTAATTGTAGTGCAAAAACCTGTGCTCCACTTCCAAAAACAGCTCCAAATTTGTCATCAGACATTAATGGACCAAAAACAAAAGCGCCTCCATCTTTTGCGAAATCTAAGATTTTTTGAATAAACAATCCCAAATTCATAAATATTGAACGCCCTAACGGTACTTTAAAAATAAAAACTGCTAACAAAACTTGTAACAAAAAGCCCATGCCAACTGTTTTATAATTTATTGCTTTCCTATTGTTAGACATTAAAAATGCAATTCCAAATATTAAAAGAATTCCCAATAATCCAAAAAATCTGTTCATCATTTACCCTTTATAAAAACTATTTTCTTATTTTACAGTAAAGTATAAAAAAATGCTGAATATATTGAAAAATGTTTACTTAATATTTCTTTACAAATAGTTAATCAGCTATTGAAAATTTTTCTGTCAGCATTTTACTATATTTGCAGAAGTGTTTTCTGTAGAAAATAGTGCTATTTAATAAATTATATATGGGGTGCAATTATGCGTGTAAATTCAATTATGCCAAATGTTCAGGCGAGATTTGTAAGAAATGAAAATAGTTCAAATGCCATGACCATGCCTGCTATGACAACAAATGAGTCTAGTAATGCTTTGCCAATGGGTGGTGTTCAAAATGTTGTATTGCGCCGAAAGTTATCTTCAAACCAAGGAATTTCATATATAACGTTTACCGGAAACACTGATAGAAATATGAACCAAGTTTTGTCTTTGGCTTATGAAAACAAAGGAACAGGTTTACCGGAAGACTTTCAAGGCGGAATGGGAGTTGTTACATTTGAAGCACCTCAAAGCTTAATTAATAATGAAGGTATGGATGTCAGAAGTGTAATGCCGTTCCATGAATACAACAATCCAAATGGTGGATTGAAATACGTTAATATCGCAAAAGTAAAAGAAAATAATGGAGGAAAACTTCCGGATAGAATTTCTGCAAACAGTTTTGTACCTGCTGCTCCAGGCGCTACAGTAGAAGAAGTTGC
>CAKUQA010000294.1 GCA_934675225.1 uncultured Candidatus Melainabacteria bacterium
ACATAACTCTGTCATTGTCATATCGCTCATAACAAGTAAATGCTTAATTTGTTGCTTCGTGTTCATTCAAAAATTATATAATATGTTTTAACTAAAATCTTGACTTTTTAACTATAGCAACTATAATTTAACTATATAGTTAAAACAGGAGCTTAAAATGGTTAAGAAATATGGTTTTACACTTGCAGAAGTTCTTATTACTCTTGGTATAATCGGAGTAGTTGCAGCTTTAACAATACCAACATTAATGGCAAATCACAGAAAACATGTGGTTGAGACAAAGTTAGAAAAGATCTATTCTGTTATGAATCAAGCAATAAATATGACGAATGCAGAATATGGAGATGTTTCAAATTGGATTATCGATTGTGGTAGTTCCGGAACCAATGCAACATGTTCTATTAACGAAGTTGAAGATTGGTTTAATTCAACAATTGGTAAACATCTTGAAATCTTAAAAACCGTAAAAACCAGAAATAGAACCAATACTAATGACGTTCTTTTGATTTATTTAAAGGATGGTAGCGTTTTAGGTGTAACCAATTATATATATGACATGCAATTTTATGTAAATTCAAATGCAATTGGTGGTGCACAAGACGGAAAGACATATTTTGCATTTAGATTTAATCCAGTCTTGTTATCTCAACAAAATAATGAACAATCTCAAAAAGACCTAAAATATTCTTTAAAACCAACATTTGAGCCATATTCAAATTATTGGAATGGAACACGTGAACAATTAATTGATGGTCACACATATAGTTGTGCTAAAAATCATTCCTTCTGTGCGAAACTAATCCAATATGATGGTTGGAAGATATCTAAAGATTATCCGGTAAAATTTTAATTTCTTTTAAATATATTCACATCTTTCAAATCTTCGCGTTTTACAACAAGTCCGCATTTTGAACATGCCAGCGTTTCTTCTGAACTATCTATCGGAAGAAAAACATGTTCGCAATTCTCGGAATTAAATTCTGGATTTTCTTCATCCTGAGCAAACGGGTCAAAATCTAAATCTTTTTTATATCTTTTGCCTTTTATATATTTTGTTATTAATTCAAACAAATACATATCTTATAATTCAAAACTATCAGGCAACATTTCTTGAAGTGATTTTACTGCAATTCCATCTTCTGTTTCAAGAACAATATCCAAACCTTCAGAAGATACAAACTCACTCATAACTTGCCTACAAGCACCGCATGGTACACAATATTTTCTTTTTGGAGAATATATTGCAACTGCTCGAATTTTTCTTTCACCAGCTGCAATTGCAGAACCAATAGCATTTCTTTCTCCACAAATAGTCATACCATAGCTTGAATTTTCAAAATTGCAACCTGTATATACATTTCCGCTTTCTGCAAGAACACAAGCTCCTACAGGGAACTTTGAATATGGTACATAAGCATTTTCTGAGGCTTTTGCTGCCAATTTTATCATTTCTTCGTAATTCATATCTGAATTCTATGTTATTTTTCAATATTTGTTATCATCCGATTATATGATTTTAACTTAGCCTTATAACGGCTTTTTATGCTATAATTCTATTATGAAAATGTTTGCAAAAATTTTATTGATTCTTACTTTACTAACCTCTTTTGCACAAGCAATTACTTTTGATGTGCTTGTGTTACCGTCAGATATTTTTAATACAAAAGAAAATTATTATGGATTTGACGAAGTATCTGAAATAATTGCAAACGACATTATAAAAGACTTTAATTCTTCTAATGGGAAAGTTAAATCTCCTGATTTGTATGAAGTTCGAACAAAATTAAACCAAAACAAAGAAATAAAGCAAACTGTAGAAGGTTTATTAAAAAAATACAAAGATACCAATAAACTTGATTATGCAGCAATAAAAAAAGTAGGCAATACATTTAACTGCAAATCTGTTTTAATAGTTTCAAGTTATGCGGTTACAAACAAAAATTCATTAAAAAGAAGTGTTTGGGAAATATTAAATATATCATCAGCTTTTGATATTTCGTACCCATACAGACTTGAAACGTCTGTTGTTTTGTTAGATACAGTAAACGATCTTGTTATGTGGAGTAACAGTTACTCAACCAAAATTGGAGCAAATGATAATATATTTGCAGCAGCGAATTACGCTCAAGCAAATGCTGAACTTGAAAAAATTAAACTTTATTCAAAAACTGTTGTTGCGCCATCTGCATCTCAAAATATGATGCTTCGATTTTTCCCAAAAGCAATTAGACCAATAGATACAAAAGTTGACGAAAATAATGGTGGTGCTTTAAGATTTGAACGAACTATTCCTGAAAAACCTAAAAAAGATTCTGAAAAAAATTCAGAACCTTTTTATGGCGATATGATTTATGGAATATAAACAAGCATAAAAAATGAAAGCCAATAAAAAGTACCGTTATTGCTGTTTATTATTTATTGTATCTCGTCTTTTATCTATGTTATTTAATTGATTTTGACTATCTTGACGACCATTATTCATTTTATCCTGAAT
>CAKUQA010000295.1 GCA_934675225.1 uncultured Candidatus Melainabacteria bacterium
AAATCCGCTCCAACTTCTAAAGGTTCTTTAGTGTCAACAAATTCGCCATAGCAGTTGTCTACAAAACAAATACAATTTGGATTTTTGCTTTTTACAATTTGGCAAATTTTCTCAATAGTTTCCATTGAAAGAGATTTTCTTGTAGAATAGCCTTTAGAGCGCTGAATTAAAACCATAGTAACAGTTTCATCAATTTTTTCTTTAAATTTTTCAAAATCAATTTCCATTCCGTTTTTTAAAGGAACTTCATCATACAAAACACCGTTTCCAATTAGTGAAGAACGTTTGGTTTCTTCATCACCGGCAGTCCCAATAACTTCTTGCATTGTATCGTAAGGTGCTCCTGCAACAGAGACTAATTTGTCTCCATATTTAAGGTTTCCAAAAAGGCAACATGCCAGAGTATGTGTTCCGGAAGCAAAATGAATTCTGACTAGGGCTTTTTCTGCTTTAAAAACATCTGCAAAAACTTTGTCTAATACTTCTCTCCCCAAATCGTCGTGTCCGTAGCCTGAAACAGTATAAAAATGTTCAGGTGCCACTTTATTTTCTATAAAAGCATTTAATACTTTTTCTTGGTTAAAATCTCTTATGTCTTCAATTTGTTCAAATTCTTTTGTTAAAGCTTTTTCAGCTTGTTTTATTAATTCTTTGCTATTCATATTTCATCCTTTTAAAAATTGCCCCTCACCCGAATTTCTGGTATTCGTTTTTTTGATTAAACTGAAATTCATCCCTCTCCCCTAGTGGCGAGGGGAAAGTTTTTAACTATCTATTATAATATTGCAAGCAAAAATAATCGTCAAATGGCATGTAGAATAGTGAGTCGTGAACAGTTAATTCTGATTATAAAATAACGTTATGCGAAAATTCTTATTTATTTTAGTATTAATTATTTTAGGTTTACCTGTTTTGGCTGATAACTATAATATTTATCGAAACGGTGAAACTCCTAATATTGTTGAAAATGAAAAGGTTTTGTTTATTTTGGATTTTTCAAACAGTATGTCTGAATATTTAGAGGGGCGACGCAAAGTTGATTTAATGATTGATACAATGAAAGAAATTTTGCCAAAACTTAATCCTAATATATCTGTTGGGCTAAGAGTTTATGGACATAGAATGGGGTTTACGGCTTATGAAGCATGCAGAGCTTCATCTCTTGTTTCTCCTATATCTTTAGGTAATAGTATTGGCATAAGTTCGTCTTTAACTGAAATAAAACCGCGAGGAATGACTCCAATAACTTATTCCCTAAAACAAGCTATAAAACATGATTTTTTAGGTTATACAGGGAAAAAACATATTATTTTGCTAACAGATGGAGGTGAAAATTGTGATGAAAGTCCATGCAAATATGTAATGGAACTTATACAAATAAGAAAAGATGTAACTATTGATGTAATTGCTTTTAATATTGATAATGAGGATGATTTGGCACAGTTGGAATGTACTTCTATGGTCACAAGTGGAAAGTTCTATAATGCACAAACAGCAGCAGAACTTGCAAGTAGCTTAAATAACAGTGTTAACGGAATGAAAGAGGTTGATGCTAAAATTATTGGAAATTAATCGTCAGTTAATTTAAAATCTTTTGGTAATTTTTTATTTAATATCTTAATAAATTCAATAAAAGACATGTCAAGAGAATTAACAATTTTCCAAAGGGTTGTAATTTGAGGATCTCTAAGTCCTTTTTCAACTTTATCTAGCGAGCTGCTAGATAAATCATATTCATACGAGTGAAGTAGAATTCCTTTTCCGGTTGAAATTCTTTTTTCTCGAATTATTTCTCCTATAGCCTGTAAAAGCAGTAACTTTTTCTGATTGTTAATGTTTTTCTTACGCTTTTGTTGCATAAATTCTATATTAATGTTATATTACTAATAATATATTACTAATTAGTCATAATTAAAAAGATATGGAGGAGGGTTTTGAAAAAAGCATTTACATTGTCAGAAGTACTGATAACATTAGGTATAATTGGTGTTATTGCAGCACTAACTATACCAACTCTTATAAATAATTATCAGAAAAAAGTTGCGATTACGGCAGCTAAAAAAGCCTATTCTACACTGAGCCAAGCTTATACATTAGTTTTGAACAATAATGAAGATGGAGCATCTGTTTGTGAAACTAATGATTCGGAATGTTTAGCTGATTTATTTGCACCGATTTTAAAATCAGTTAAAGGAAAATTATGGGTTCCGAATTCTGAAATAGCAGAAGGGTGTTGGGAGGACAATGATATAGATATGGTTAATGAAACTCATTATTGTTTTTCAGCTATGGATGGAATTTCTTATGATTTTGATATGGAATTTCAAAGAGGGAATTCTCGTCAAGCTATTATTTATGTCGATATAAATGGTCCAAAAAAGCCAAATAGGTTTGGAAAAGACAGGTTTACATTTTTAATCATAGAATTAAAAATTTTGCCTTCAAAAAATCTAACATCTATTAGAGACCAAGGATATAAC
>CAKUQA010000296.1 GCA_934675225.1 uncultured Candidatus Melainabacteria bacterium
CCGATAAAAACAGAATATTACCCTGATGTTATAACAACTTTTCAACCAGTATTTATTAAAAATCTAAAATACCCTAAAAAAATTTTTCAAAAAAGATTTTCTCATGTTCCGGATGATAAGAAAGGGATTTTATATAGATATGCAAATATAAAAGAATCAGCAAGTAGTTTTCTTTTTTCTGACCTTAATCTTGATATTTTAAACTTCTTTTCCCCGAAAAAATTAAGAAACATGTATTCACTTGTAAAAATGAAAGATTTTTCACGAATAAACAGATTTTCTCCTGAAGAATTGTTTGTTTTTCTTAAATTAAAAAATGAAGATATAAATTTTTTGAAACCATTTGCGCGTCAGAAAAAATATAATGGAATGTTCAATTATTCTGTACACGAACTTTTTGCAATAAACAAGCATAGCAGTGAAGAAAAGCTCAGATTTATGGATTTGTTACAAACTCATCTGGATTACAAAACCATGGATACAATTGTTAAGGACAAAGCAATTGATACGGCAGATTTTAGTTCTGCTGTAAGAGACATCCAACAAAAACATGCTGAAAATATAGCATTTATTAGTGCTTTCAAAAACCAAGAAGGTTATAAAATAAGAATTACAACAAAAGAACCCTTCACAACAACCACTTATCCTTATAATAGTGGTAATTCTGCAATAAAAATGACTGAAAAAAGATTTTTGTCACTTGGCAAAATTAAAGAAGAAATAGATAAAATTACTGAACTTAACAATCTTGTAAACAAACACAATTATGAAATTATAAATAAAAGAATTGGTAAAAGTAAAAATTATTCATTCAGTTTGTCACCATATCTAATTAAAAACGTATGGGAAAAAGGAAATCTTGTTAAAGAAGATATTCAGGACTTATTTACAGAAGCAGCAGGAATTGTTTCTAATGAGGATTTTAAATATTTTGCTAGTCATGAATTTAAACTAACTCCATTTGATAATGATAAAACCATAAAAGCAAGAAAATATAATGTTATACATAAAGAGTTAGATTTGAATTCTGATTACTATAAAGAAAAAGAAGTTGAAATCATAAACCGAGAATTTCAAAAACTGGAAAAAGCAGATTCCGATAAAAAATTATTAATAGTTGATGGTCTGCCGGGAGCAGGAAAAACAACTGCATATAGGAGCTTTATAAAAAATTCAAATGAAGCATATTACATAACAGATGTTGATGATTTAAGAATGGATTTTCCGGAATTATATAATGGTGGAACAGGTTCCGTACTGGTTCATAAAGCTGTTAGTAATATCTATAAGAATAAAATAATTCCTGAAGCTTTATCAAAAGGTAAAAATGTTGTGTATCAAATGTGCGGTTCTTATGAAAAATTGAATGCTATTTTAAGAAAAGCCCACAAAAACGGTTATACAATTAATTATATAAATATAAATACAAATTCATCAGCTTCAATTATTAATTCAAATAATCGTCAAAAAACGAATGGGCGTTTTATGGATCCATATATAATTCTTTCATTGGCAAAAGTTAATGCAGGAGCAAAACAATATATGGCAAAAATAATTTCATATAGTCCATTGATTGACAATTCTTATAACTATAAATATGGTGTTTTATCAAGAATTGAAAACGGAAACGAAGTAGAAGACATAAAATTAAATACTAAATCCGAATATTATTTCAATAAAATAATCAATTTCTTTAAAAACTTATTCTAAACCTCATAATCAATCCCATGTTTTAGAAATTTTTCATTAAAGAATTCACTGTTTTCTAAAATATTTTTATCAGTCAAAGTCATTCCCATAGCCCAATTCAAAGGATGTTTTTGTTCGCCTCCGTCTTTTAAACCCATTTGAATATATTCATACAAAAGCTCATTAGCATCTTGACAATATTCTCTTTGCTTTGCAGGCTCTGTTGTGCTGTTTATTTTGTCCATAAGATTTTGGGCTTTTGTAGAAATTTCTTCAAACCCGATAGATTTATCCGCTATAATTCCTTTTAATAATTGGTTACGTTCATAAAAATCAGTTACATTTGGTTTAAATTTATATTTTGAATGAAAATAAACAGCAGAGCTTTTTGAAACTATATTAAAGTTTTTTATTTTATTTTCCAAAATTTCTATTATACTGGATAATCTTAATATTTCTCCAAGGTTGTAACCATTTCTTTGATATATATCATTTACTCTGATGAATAATCCTGATATATCTTTTTGACCTTGATAAAACGCGAATTCTTCATAACCTAAAAGTTTATTAAATCTGTCTCTTAATTGAGATATAAAATGGCAACCAAAACCGTTTTGAGGCATTGTTACGTCTAAATAAAGTTTTCCGGCTTTGTTATTCGGTATAGACAAAGAACAAAGCTTACGAGTATCGTTTGCATCTACGTTAGTTATAATTGGTTTAATGGGGTTAATGTCTAACATAACTTTTGTATCAAAACTCAAAAAAAATAAATTTTGCTATTTTGTAT
>CAKUQA010000297.1 GCA_934675225.1 uncultured Candidatus Melainabacteria bacterium
CTTTTATTCATTAAAAACACCGCCCTCTTTATATCTAATCTAACTTTCCTTATTATAACTCAAAAATACAAAAATTGATAGTGAAAAGTTTTATTATGATAATTTTGCCACTTGAGGAATAACGGATTTAAAGACTGTCAGAAGTATAATAAAGTTTTAGGCTGGTGAAGTTTGAAGTTATAAGTTGTTTTTTTTAGGGTGGCAAAGCACTCAGAATGACTATTTCTTTAACAAACTTATTGCCATAATGCCTTAACGACTTATTGTCTTTTTGGTTTCCATCCAATATACGACAATATTGCACCTCCAATTTCTTCATTCGGATCAAATGGTGCCGGTTGAGGATTTATTGAGTTTTGAATAAGCATTTTTACTAAAGGACCAAACGCATCAGGAACTTGTGTTTTTCTATAAATTCCTGCTAAAAAAGTTTGGATATTTGGTGATTTTGTATTATTAAATCTTGATAAAACAGGATACATTTTATCAACACCTTTAGTGCCACCTTCTATCATTCTATCCAAGATATAAAGAGTTTCTGTTACTTGTGCTTCGTTATTTGAATGTTGCAAAATATCTGTGATATATGGTAGAACGTTCTCTTTTTGTGCTACAAAAAATTTCACTTTATTTGGATCTACAAGTGTGTAATTTCTTCCATTGGTTGGAAGTTTGCAGTGTGTATATTCAAATTTGTCACCTTCGTCTACTATTGGACAAGGCTTTTGCAAGTGTTGAAATTTTTCTTGAAATACTTTTGGTGCAGAGTGCACTCTATAACTATTGTTATTATTGTTTAAAGTTACGTTATTCATTTAATCTCCTTTATGAGTATACAAACGGAGGCCCGTTTTTAATTTCGAATAGTATATTATCTGCCATTACTTTCAATTCTTCTTTAGGTTTTCCGCTTTTAGCTTGTTTGTAAAATTCGTCGATAAGTGGTTGAATTGCTGCATCTTTTTTTGATTTAAAATTTCGCAATTCTGTTGACACAAGTCTGTTTTGCAATTCAACTTCTGTTTGAGCATTTATTTTTTTTACCTGAACTTCTTTTATTGCATCTGCCGCAAGTTTACCACCGTAACTTATGGCGGTTAGTCCTGTTATGCCAAAGAAAAGTTGTTTGAATTGTTTGTTATCCGTATCTAAAAGCCAGTTATAGAAAAATGCGCGATAGTCGTTTACGTGAGAATAAAAAGCCGGTTTTGGAGTCCCATCGCCACCAATTGTTGCATTAACTGATGTTGTAGATGTTTTTGATTTTTTTATTAATTTTTCTATAAATTCTTCGGTTTCGTTTTTATCCCATTTTAAATCTTTTAAGTATTCTTTAATTGTCGATTCATTTGCATCAATAGATTGAAAATAAGCATCTAAAAGTTGTTTATCTTTTTCTTTTGTTGCGTTGTTGGAATTTTTTATAATTTCTTTAATTAAATTCCCTTTTTGTTTGATAAAATTATTTAATAATTTATTGCTTTTGCTTAAATTTTTGAGTGCTAAAAAACCAAGTCCTACAATAGATGCGAGGGTTCCGGCTCCCAGTAAAAAGTAATTTAAGTTATTTGTTTTTTCTGTTTGTTTATTGTTGCCGGTGAACGGAAGTTTGGTTCCAAAATTTGAAAGAGTACCTCTTTTTTCTCCTGCCAGATATGAGTTTAATTCATTTGCTTTTTCAGATAGCATACTTCTCGTAATTTGGATTTTTCCGGCAAAAGATTGAGTTTCTATATTTATAAGCTGTTCTTGCATATTTTTTTGAATATCAGCTTCTTTCTTTTTTACCCAAACATCTTTAAATCCGTCAAAAAATGTTTTGCCCATAAAGCCCATAGCAGTAAGAGTTAGCACACCAATTCCGGCACGAATAGTTTTGTTAGTTGGACTTTGAATCATTTGATAAAGAGCTTGGTGTGTTTCTTCATTTACGGCTACATTTCGCGTTGTTGCAGGCAAACGTTTTTCGTCTGTAATTTTTAAATTTATTTTAGTGTTATGTTTTACAAATGCAGAAACAAGTGCAATTAATCCCATTATGCCGACAGCAAGAGCGCTTATCGGTAAAATACTTTTTTCGGGCGATATGTTTTTTTCATAAAGTCTGGATGGCATTTGTGAATTATCCGATATTACTAATGTATCGCAAGTGTCATTAAGATTAACTTTGCCTTCTGGACAGTCCTTTATAAAGTTGTTAACAATAACACCTTCTTTTGTTTCCGTATTTGTGCGTTTTTGAGATTTAGTTAAATTTTTTTGTTGACGAATTGTTTCTGCATCGTGCAACTGGTTAACGTTAAGTGGCATCAGTTTCCTTTTTGGTTATCCTTTTATACAAATTGTGTATAAAAGTTTTTAGTTTAAATGTTTTCTTAGTTTCATCAATTTCTTTGTCGTCATTATCAGAGTTTAGCGGTTTGAAAATTGAT
>CAKUQA010000298.1 GCA_934675225.1 uncultured Candidatus Melainabacteria bacterium
ATTTTCCGGTATTTCCACCAATATCAAAAATTTTTTCAGGTTTATCTGCACAAATTATTTTCAAAGCTTCTTCAAAACATCTGTCAGAATAAAAATGATCGAATTCAAACCAACTTTTTTTCATTTTTTCAGGTAATAAATGAAGTGCATTATAAATTGTAGGATAATCACCTACAAATTTTCTAAGTCCGACTGGTTCAACTTTTTCAAAAGAATTTGCTAATTCAGATGCTCCGAGGTAACAAACATCGTTTGTAAAATTAAAATTAACTTTTGTCATTTCATCATGCAAAAATGCAGCACCAACCAAACTTGCCGAATATAAATCATTTGTCTTAATTGCAACACCAACAGAACATGCAACTTCCAAAAGTGTTTCTGCTGTATATTTTGATATTTTGCAATTTTGGATAATTTGTTCAATTGTTGACGGATTTTCGTCTATAAATTCTAAAATTTCAAATTTTAACATCGCATCAATTGCTTGAAATGTTAGCGGTGCAAATGCAATTTTTTGCGCATCTGCCAATGCTTTTATATGTGGTGATACATGCCTTTTTATTCGTCTATATTTCATATTACCTCTTAATTAATTTTATACTAAAAATATATGAACTCAAAAGCCCGAGTGCAAGAACAATTCCGAGAGAACTAATGAGTTTAAATCCTGCAAAAGCTAAGAGTGCGAAAGAAAAAACAGTTGTCATACAAGATAAAAATACTGAATCTCCTGACTTTTCGGGATTTGTAAATCTAAAGACTGAATAATCAAGTCCGAAACCGATTATCAAAAATATTGCAAGTAAATGAAAAAGATTTATCGGACAATTGAAAAGTCCTAAAATTCCAAAAACAAAAAATACTGCACATATTGATGGTAACAAAATTTTAAAACCTGATTTGTAGTTATAAATTTTTGATAATAATAAATACAAAATACAAAAAATAGGAAATAATAAACCAATACAAATTTTTCTACAATGTTTGATTTGTGATGAAATATCTTTTTGAAAATTTATAATTTTTATGCCATCAATTTTATTCCCGTTATAGTTGGAAACTATTATCATAGATGTGTTTTGATCAATAAGAAAATTCTTTTTCAGGTATTCAAAACTTTTATCAACAGTTAGAAAATTATTTCCAAAATTTTGATTTATTAATTCAGAACGTTTTGTTGCAGGTAAAAATGTTGCAAAATCATTCAGATTGTTTTTATATAATTCTTTTCTTAAAATTTGGTTTGATTTTTGACGTTTGATTGAAGGAACATATTTGCTTAAAGATTGATATTCCGTATCTTCCAAATTTTCTATAATTGTTTCTTCTTTTTGTAAAATATCTTCCAAATTTTCCCCTTTAACTATAAAAATAGAAGTATCTCCATTTGTGCCGGCAATTTCGGCAAAAAGTTTTTCAGCTTTTAGAAGATTTTTAGGCGGGGTATACATGTTTTTAATATTGTCATCAAAATGAATTCTACATAATCCCACAAAAATAATTGTTGAAAAAATAGTTACATAAATTATTGGATTTAATTTTGAAAAATATTCATTTAATTTTCTATATTTTTGTAATACAGTGGTGGGATTGATTTTAATTAAATTTAAAAAATTTAGTTTGTTATTTTTTTGTTTTAAGTTGAACTTTATGATTGGGTAAAATAAAACTACTATTGCGTATACAGTTATCAATCCGGATATTGTAAATACCGAAATTTGTCTCAATAGAACAAAATCTGCAAATAGTAGAATTAAAAAAGCGCTAACAGTTGTAATCAAACTAACGGTCAAACTTTTAAATATATCTTTTATAATATTTGTTTTATTTTTTTCATTTTTTATGGCAACAAAATAATGTAAAGAATAATCTACACATACACCAATTAATGTTGTTGAAAAAACGAATGTCAAAAT
Source organism: uncultured Candidatus Melainabacteria bacterium (assembly GCA_934675225.1). Lineage (GTDB taxonomy): Bacteria > Cyanobacteriota > Vampirovibrionia > Gastranaerophilales > Gastranaerophilaceae > Stercorousia. Next base: position 1,917 of record CAKUQA010000298.1, read on the forward strand.
ATGTATATCCCCAAAAGTTAAGGCGGTTATACAATATCCTGTGTATATTCCGCAACCTATGCTAATAGAAATAGGTAACAATGGAATTAGTGAACCAAAGTACCAAAATACTAGTCCTATTACAAATAAGGTTGATAATATACAAATTAAATTAATCTCAAAAATAGAATGACTGCTTGCAAAATATGAATGAATTGGAGCACCTGTCAAGTAGATTTTTACATCCTTTTTACTCAAATCTTTTTGTAATTCAACTAGCTTTTTTACTTCTGAATTCATAATAGTCGGTGACAATGCAATTTGACTGTCAACATTAAGCATAATCAAACTATAATATTTATCGTTAAATTGAATTGGAGTAAAATTTTCCGGTAACTGATTGTTGCCTGACAAATTCATAACAAAATCGGTTAAAAGTAAAAACGGGTCGTTTTCTATTGAACCAATCGGAGGTATAAC
>CAKUQA010000299.1 GCA_934675225.1 uncultured Candidatus Melainabacteria bacterium
AAACAACTGTACATAAAAAAAGGATAAAAAAGATGAAAAACAAAATTTTGATGTTTTGGTTTATCGTAGTGATAGTGATTGTGTCATCAATCCTTATCCTTGTTAAACCAACAAAATTAGGGCTTGATTTGGTCGGAGGTTCCAGACTTGTTTTAGAAGCTGAAACAACTGATTCAATTGCCAAAATTACGCCTGAAGTAATGAACAGATTGCAATTTGCTATTGAACAACGCGTTAACAAACTTGGTGTTGCGGAAACAGTTGTTCAACAAGTAGGCGACAAAAGATTATTAATCGAAATTCCAAACGTTACTGATTTAAAAGAAGCAAAAGCATTTATTGGTGAAACAGCTCAATTGGAATTTAAAAAAGAAGGTAAAGCTGCAGATGGAGCTCCTATTTGGGTTTCAACAGGCTTAACCGGACAAGATTTAGCAAAATCAACACTTAGCACCGATGCATCTGGTCAATGGGTTGTATCATTGGAATTTAATGCAGCAGGGGCTAAAAAGTTTGCAGATTTAACAAAATCATTAGTAGGTCAACAAATGGCTATCTTCTTTGATGGAGAACTTCAATCAGCTCCTCGTGTAAATGAAGCTATTTATGGCGGTAAAGCTCAAATCTCCGGTGGTGATAGCGGATTTGCTTATGATGAAGCTGAAAGAATGGTTAACCTGTTGAATGCAGGTGCATTACCGGTTCCGGCTAAAATTGTTGAAGAAAACACTGTTGGACCTACTCTTGGTGCAGATAGTATCGCAAAATCAAAAAAAGCAGGTATTATTGGTCTTTCAGCAGTTATGATATTTATGATTGCGTTTTATCATGTTCCTGGCTTAATTGCCGATATCGCACTTATTATTTATAGTTTAATTTTATTCGCACTATTCAAAACAATTCCTGTAACCTTAACACTTGCCGGAATTGCCGGATTTATCTTATCAATTGGTATGGCTGTTGATGCAAACATTCTTATTTTTGAAAGAACAAAAGAAGAACTTAGAGATGGCAGAAACTTATTCACAGCCATAAATTCCGGTTTTGACAGAGCATTTACAAGTATTTTTGACTCAAATATGACAACTATCATTACTTGTACAATTCTATATCTATTGGGAACGAGTGTTGTTAAAGGATTTGCTTTAACACTTGCAATAGGTGTAATTGTTTCAATGTTCAGTGCAATCACGGTTACTAAAAACTTCATGCACTTGATATTCGGAACAGGAGAACTTAAACATCCGGCATTATTCGGTTTAAGAAAAGATGAAATAGGACAATGCTATGAAGCGTCTGAAACTAAACGAGAAAAAGCTCGTTTTGGTATTTTAGACTAACGGATTAAAAAATTAAGAAAGGTAAAACAATGATAAATACAGGTAAAAAACACTTGGTTCATATCGTAAAATACAGATGGTGGTGGATGCTTCTAACAACAATTCTTTTAGTTCCCGGAATTATTGCGATGATTTATTCATCAGTAACTTATGCAAACCATGCTCCATTAAAAGTAGGTATTGATTATACCGGTGGAACAATTTTGCAATATGGATTAGAACAAAAACTTAATAACAGCGATGTTACAAAAACCAGAGAAAAATTGGAAAAAGTTGGAATTGAAAACCCTTACATTCAAATTTTGAATGTTAACAATTCCCAACAAGAAAACACTAAATCCAATATTAGTTCAATTATTTCCATAAGAACTAAATTTATTGACAAGGATTCTAATACAACAGAGGTAATTACAGAACAATTAAAAAGCGAATACCAAAATCCTGAATTAATTTCAGTAAGTTCTGTCGGTCCTACCATGGGAAAAGAATTATTTAAAAATTCTCTTATCGCAGTAACTTTAGCATTCTTAGGAATTGTCGCATACTTGTCATTTAGATTTAGATTTGATTATGCACTTGCCGCAATATTAGGCGTATTACACGATGTCCTATTTGTAGTTGGCGTATTTTCAATTCTAGGTTTGTTGTATAACGTACAAATTGACGGCTTATTTATAACAGCAATATTGACTGTAATCGGTTTTTCTGTTCACGATACAATTGTTGTATTTGACAGAATTCGTGAAAATTTAAGATATTATTCTAAAAAAATGTCATTTGGCGAAATTGTTGATGCTTCTGTAAATCAAACATTAACAAGAAGTATCAATACCTCATTAACAACATTGATAACATTGTTAGCATTGTACTTATGGGGTGGTGTAACAACAAAAGATTTCGTTCTATGTATGATTTTAGGTATTGCAATCGGAACATATTCAAGTATTTTCTTCTGCAGTATGTTGGTTGATTTTTGGAATGATAAACAACAAAAAACAGTTAAAACTATTGC
>CAKUQA010000300.1 GCA_934675225.1 uncultured Candidatus Melainabacteria bacterium
ATATGATACTGTAGTTGAAAAATTTTCTAATGTACAAGTTTTTCAAAATGAATTAGCACAATTGCCTATAGAGTGCTTATTAGGTGCTTTGAATACTAGGATTCTTTTATCATTTAATTCTTCAGCTGGAGTAAACATTGCGAATACTTTTCCAAATATTAGAAGCGTTTTTCTTTTAAAAGCAGATATTTTTAAACCGATTCATAAATATTGGAATAAAATAGGTGCTATTTACGATGATAGCATTTATAGTAGTAAGAATAATAATACTTTCTTACCTGAAAATGATATGCAGATAATAGAACTATTAAAAATTAATTCTTCAGATTGCTATGAAAACCCTGACGAAGTGAAGATCAAATTTGAAGAGCTAGAATTTGTTTTTGATAGTGCTGATTTCAAGTAGAAAAGTATTGATGGAGATTTGGGTTATATGAAAAGAGACAATTCCCAGGCGGTATTTAATATACTGTCTCAATTAATACTAAATGGAACAAATTTTGTGCTGATAATGATTTTTACAAGATTTTTATCAACATCTGATTATGGAAATGTATCTATATTTCAGGCATATGCGTTGTTCTTTGCTGTTATAGTGGGGCTTAATGTACAAGGAAGCATTGGAACAGCATTTGTACATATTAATGAAAAAGAAAGAAACAATTATTTGGCGAGTATTATGTTTTTGGCGATATGCTTCTTTATTATTGTTTCATTAGTAGTTGGGATTTTTATAGGTCCATTTTCATCTTTTTCTGAACTATCTCCATTCTTAATCATTTTGATGTTGTGCTATAGTTTTGGATCATTCTCTTTCAATTTTGCAAATATCAAGTATGTATATTTAAGAAAATCACAGTACAGTTGTCTGATGGCGTTCATTATATCTATTTCAATGATTGTTTTATCGTGGATAGGTGTAAAAAATCAAAGCTCCATTGGATTGGAACCATATGTTCTTAGAATATTAAGCATTTCAATTCCATATCTTATATGCGCTGTGTTTGTACTGGTTATGATTTTTGTTAAAGGAAATCCATTTGTCAATATAAAGAAGTATTGGGCATTTTGCTTTCCGATTTGTTTGCCTTTGGTATTTCATGGAATATCCCAAATTGTTCTAGGACAAACTGATAAAATAATGATTCAGAAACTGTTGAGTGATGACGGATTGGTTGGTATATATAGTTTTATAGTGACATTTATACATATATTAAACTCTATCTATACTGCACTTAATAATACCTGGGTACCTATCTATTATGGTTACACAAAGAATAACGAAAATAAATTGATAATAAAAAGATCAAACCGATATTGTAATTTGTTTTTGTGCTTGTGTCTAGGATTTATGTTTGTCTCACCAGAATTTGTGAAGATATTTGCAGATAAGAATTATTGGGGAGGAATCGGTTTAATACCATTAATCGTACTTGCTGTATTCTTTACTTTTCTGTATTCGTTTGCAATTAACTATGAATTGTATCATAGAAAAACTAAGTGGATAGCAGTTGGAACGACGGCAGCAGCGTTATGTAATATAATAATGAACACATTATTGATTCCTAGATTTGAATTGTTTGGAGCGGCGATGGCAACGTTACTATCATATTTTCTTCTGTTTCTTTTTCATCAGATATGTGCACATAAGATTCGAAAGGAAGGAGACTATCCATACAAAATTTCCTTTTTTATTAAACGTATAGTCATTGTTTTGGTGGCATCGGCTTTGTTCTATTTTGTGGAAAATCTTATAGTGATACGCTGGTGTATTGCGGTTTTGGTAGGAGTGTATTTGCTTTGGACAATTAAAAAGAACAAAACTATTTTCTAAAATATTGGAGGGTTGGCATGAAAATTTTAGCAGTTATTCCAGCAAGAGCTGGTTCGAAGGGGATTCCAAATAAAAATATTAGAATTATTGGTGGTCATCCACTTATTTATTACTCAATAAAGAATGCGCTTAATTCGGAAATGATTACAGATGTCATTGTTTCTACAGATTCACCGGAAGTACGAATTATTGCGGAACAGATGGGGGCTAAGGTTAAATGGAGAGATGCTGTCCTTTGTGGAGACGCAGTTACTCTTGATGCAGTTATCGCAGATGCAGTTCCAGATGATGTACAGTGGGATTATGTAGTAACTATGCAACCTACATCCCCAACACTTCGAGTATCCACATTGGACCAGGCTATTAGGTATACAGTTGATAATGATTTGGATACTGTTATCTCAGCAATCAATGCGCCTCATTTATCATGGGGAGAAAAAGATGGAAAGAAAGTTCCTAATTACACAGAGAGACTTAATAGACAGTACTTACC
>CAKUQA010000301.1 GCA_934675225.1 uncultured Candidatus Melainabacteria bacterium
AGTATGATATGGCGAGGGCAATTCTTTTTTGCATAAATACTTTTTATATATGTTAGTGTACAAAACAAGTAAAGGTAAAGGTAGCAAATTATGGCATTAGTAAGTAATGATTCATTAGGTATGGCAAAAACATTTTTTAGAAGAAACTTAGGTTCTGCGAAAAAAACACAATTAGCGCAATTTGATGCAGATCTAAGAGCAATATATGGTCAGAAATGTAAAAAAGGATTGTGTGAAGTAGAAGCAGATCCAATGGGATTCCCTGCAGTGTATGAGCTTCATAGAAAGTCTACGGTATTAGGTAGATTGAAACATCTTTGCTTTCAAATAAAATCAAGGGTGGGCGATGCTACGATTTTCCCACAGAAAAAGGGGGTTATGGGAATTGGTAAAAAAGAAGGCTATTTGGAAGTATGTCAAAATTCAACTAATAAAGAAAGTTGCGAAAAAATGCAATTAATAGCTCAAGGTTCATTACAAAGTCCAAAAAATCCAATGTTGCGTGTGCCATATTTAGATAAAGAAGTTCCTTTGACAACAGAAAGTGCATTAGATTTTATAAAAAATGTTTTGTCAGGTAAAAGTGTAAGTTCAGACAAATATATTCATTAATAAATAAAATGTTTTACAGGTTGTGTTCGGTAATTTCGCCGAGCATGACCTTTTTGTACCTACGCATATAAGTTGTTTACAGGCGATGAAGAAAAACCTGCATCGGTTAAACCATCAGAACCATCAAGGCCTAAAGCCGCAGTTCCTGTAGGTACAACAACAGTAAAACAGGATACACCTACAACTCAAAAAGAAGAAGTAGTTCCAACAGCACCAGTAGCAGAAGCAGATGATGATACCGAAATAGGAAAGGTTGCACAGGAAGAAAGCGTAGAATTTGCAGAAGATGGAATTCATCCAAGCCCTATGCTAAAAGCCGGCGACGAAGTAAAAGTTCTATTTGATGATGAAGAAACAGCTGCTTAGTTAGCAAATAATTGAATAAAAGAAAGAACAGGTTAAAACCTGTTCTTTTTTTAATGATATAATTAGGTATTTATTTTTATAAAAGAGAAAAAAAAAGAGCCAAATATTGGCTCTGTGAATTAAGAATAGCTGGAAGTATGAAAAAGATTTAATAGTTATATTTAATATAAAAAAGCCTTGTAAAGAAATTAGTAACCTGTTTAATTTTGATTAGCCACAAAGGCTATTATTTTTTTTGATATAATATTTTTATGAAAAAGAAGTATCAGAAAAAGTTGTTTAGTTTTGTTATAAGTTTTTTATTTGTTGTAATAGGTTTTGTTTATTTGGGGTTAAATTTTGTCCCAAAAGAGTTATACGAAACTCAGACAATGAAACCGAATCAAAAAGAAGCTTATTATGTAGAACAATGGTGCAAACCTGATTTTGGGAAAAGGGAAGTTGTTCTTTGGGATTTAACAAGGGTGGATTGTCTAACAAAAGATTATGCAATAGAGTTTGATTTTGCTAAAAAATGGGCAGAAAGTGTTGGGCAGGCTTTATATTATGCGAAAATGACAGGCAAAAAACCGGCTGTTGTGATAATTCTGAGACAAATATCTGATATTAAATATGTTAAACGAATAGAACGGGTTGATAGTGGTATAAAGATTTTTCTTGTAAAAGCGTTTTAAAGTTTTTTTAACCAATATGTTTTGATTAGTTCTTTTATGATATTAAAATACTTAATGGAGCTTTTTTTATTTGGAGCTTCAAAAATATCTTGAAAACCTAGCTTTACCATATCAGATATAATTTTGTCTATAGGTTTGTTGGTAAAATATTTTTCATATAAAGCAACACAGATACCTGTTCTGCGTTTACCTTTTTGGCAGTGGATATATGTTTTGCCATTATTTTTTATTATTGAATTATTTATGTCATAGAAAAAGTATGGTTTTGGAAGTTTGTTCATTCTATGTGAATACTTGCAGTTTTTATACTTAATACCAAAAAGTTTACAAAAAATTTTTTCTATAGGACTTTTTATATAGGATGTATTTCGCAAATCTATAATTTGGTTTATTCCTGCTTTTTTCATTTTGTATAAACGTATAGGAGAAGTTATGGCTCTCCCTCGGATTAATCTGTTATCAACAACAGTCATATATGGAGGTAAATCTGTTTTCATATTCTTCTTAAAACTTGTGAAAAAATAAAATTGCTAGTTGGGAAAAAATAATATTGTCATAAAAATTACGTGCGTAAAAGTTTTAAATCAGTGTCTGATTTATGAATGAATGTTGATACAATGGGCTATGTGCGTAAAATCATTAAACCAGTGTTTGGTGTATGAATGAATGTTGAT
>CAKUQA010000302.1 GCA_934675225.1 uncultured Candidatus Melainabacteria bacterium
GGTTTGGTCGAAAACCTTAATACGTCAATGAATGCACCTGATAATTTGCGAAAAGATGCAATGAGGGGTTCTGAAAATGTTGATATCCACGATGTTATGACTGCTATGGCAAAATCTGAAATTAGCATTAACGTTGCAACTCAACTCACGGGAAAAGTCATACAGGCGTATGATAAAGTAATGCAAATTCAGGTGTAAAATATAGTTAGATTAAGGATAAAAAAGACTTGGGAATTACTTTTACAAAAGATAATTTTACAAAAGATAATTTAAATTGTAAAAGTGCATAAAGAGGGCAAAAATGGATTTTAAAGAAATATTAGAGAATAAACCTTTATTATATGGAATAATTGGTGGGGTAGTTTTACTTTTGGCTCTAATTATTTCTATTAGCATAATTGGCGGTTCTAAAAAGCCGGCAAACGGTACAGAAATTACAGGTCAACCTTTACAAGCAGATGTTGACTTATTAACAACCGATAATGCTGGAAAAGCAATTGAAATCCAAGCACTTCTTGCAAAATATGATATTGTAGTTAGCAGAAGGCTTGATGGTACAAAGTCTATTCTTTATTTGAAAAAAGGAGATTGTAAAACAGGTAGAAAAGCTTGTTATACAACAGATAGAGATCAGGCATTAATTCAAATTGTTCAGAGTGGTTTGATGGATCAAAATATTGGTCTTGAAATCTTTGATAAAGGAGATTTTACATCTACAAAAGAAGATAAAAAAATTAGATTATCTCGTGCAATTAACGGTGAATTATCAAGATTAATCAGAAGAATTGATGGAGTTGATAATGCTTCTGTATTTATTTCAATTCCCGAACAAACAATGTTTACTTCAATGCAAAAGCCTGTAACTGCAACAGTTCAAATTTCTTTGGCAAAAGATGCTACAAAATTAGATCAGTTGAAAGTTAAAGCTATTACGAATTTGCTTTTAGGCAGTGTAACTGGTTTGACAGCCGAAAATATTGCAATTACGGATACAAACGGCAATACTTATCATAGCATAATGGATGCTGAGGATGAAATGCTTCAGCGTTTGGAAGAAAATGATAAATATATGACATCTAAGGTTAATCAGCAGTTAGACAGATTGATTGGACAAGGTAATTATGTTGCTACTGTTAGTACATTTTTACGTCAGGCCCCTGTTGAAAAGTTTACTATTGATTACGACCCGAACAGAAAAGCTTCTGTTAGTGAACAATCTTTTAGAGAAGGTTTGGGAGATCAAACAAGCGATTCAAATAAAAATTTGAATGCTGTAAGCGTTTACCTCCCGAATGGTTTGCCAAACGGAACTGCAAATTCAAATCAGAACAGAAATTATTCAAGAACTGCTACAGAAACTCAATATGGTGTAACAAAAACTCAAACCAATGAGTATATAAAACCGGGAGTCGTAGAAGATATTTCTATCGCGGTTACTTTGGATAAAAATGCGTTACCGGCAAACACAACTCTTGAAGAATTAAAAGAATTGATTGCCAAAGCAGCAAGTCCAAAAGTTAGTGCAGATAATGTTTCAATCGCATTTTCAGACTCAACTGATCCGTATTTGGCATCAGATAAACCATCAAATCTTCCTAAGCCGGATGAAACCGGTAATCCTTGGTGGCTTGCGGTTGCATTGAGTGCGATAGGTTTAATAATTGTGTTTAAGGCAATTTCAAATAGAGTTCAACAAATTCAGGAAGCTAACAGGCAAGAAGTTGAACAACTTAGACAAAGAGCAGCTCAACAAGAGCAACAATTATCAGATATAAATCAAAGAGCTGCTCAATTAACGGAAAGACAGTCTGAATTGGCTCAGGGATTGGTTGATCAACAACAAAGAACAGCAATTCCTCAACAAAATCCGGCACAATTGTCAGATACATTATCTAATTTATCTGCGGAGTTGGCAAACACAGATGATGATGAGGCTGGGGAAAAAATTAAGAGTTGGATAGAACAAGGGTAGGTTGGGTGAATAGTGAAACGAGAAGTGTGAAAAGACTGTTTAATTCGCTCCGCTCAAATAGAAAATATTAAAAAAAGAAGAAAGGATAAATTAGGTGAAAAGTTCGAGATAAAATGTTTGTAATTTATCGAGCGAAGTGAGCGAAATAGTTTACTCACTTTTTACTTTTTACTTCTAACTTAAAACATGGCAATACAAGGTTTTGATTATAAAGGGTTCGCCCAAAATTTAGCACAACAAGCGTTAGAGTTAATTCCTCCTGAATTTAACGATAACCAGAAGAATTATGTTGCGAATACACTGTTAAATTTTGCGACTGTAGCCGGTCAAGCTTTATATGATGATGAA
>CAKUQA010000303.1 GCA_934675225.1 uncultured Candidatus Melainabacteria bacterium
GGTTTATAGCCAAATTATTTCTTATTTCGACAAAATAAAAGATGAAAAACTAAACAATTTTTTAACAAAATACTTTATGGAACATAAAGACAAAATAAAAATTATGCCTGCCGCCAAAATGATGCATCATAACTATATTGGAGGATTAATGGTTCACATATTGGAATGCCTTCAATATGCAGAATGCAACATGGATAAATCTATTTATAAATTTAACAAAGACAACATTTTCGCAGCTTGCATATTGCACGACATTGGAAAAATTTATGAGTATACCATTAATTTGGAAACCGGACTGATAGATTATGATGAAAACTTCCGAAAAGAATGGTTAACCCACTCTCAATACGGTTTTTCAATATGTATGAACAACGGATTTAAAGAAATTGCAAGAATGATAGCAGCCCACCACGGCAGAAGCGATTGGGGAGCAATTATAGATTTAGAGCAAAAAGATTTAGAGCCTGAATTATATTTTATACATATTATTGATAATTTATCAGCAAAATTTGGAAAAATTAACGTTCGACTTTTGGAAGAAAAAGGAGTATAGTAATTGTCTAAATTAACAACAGAACACAATTATAGCGGAACACTTATATGCGTTGAAGGCATTGATGGTTCTGGGAAATCTACACAATTGGCCTTGTTAAGAGATTGGTTAAAATCTATAGGGCAAGACGTGATTTTTACAGAGTGGAATTCCTCTGAACTTATTAGCCAAACAACAAAGCTTGCAAAAAAGAAAAATTTACTTTCTCCAAGAACTTTTTCACTATTACACGCAGTAGATTTTGCCGATAGATTAAAACAGGTCATAGCTCCGGCTTTGAAAGCAGGTTTTATTGTCCTTGCTGACAGATACGCATATACAGCATTTGCAAGAGATGTTGCTAGAGGGGTTGATGCTAATTGGGTTAGAAACGTGTATAGTTTCGCAATAAAACCGGACTTGGCAATATATTTCGATATTAACCCCAAAGACTCTATTGCCAGAATTTGTTCAAACAGAGCTCCAAAATTTTATGAAGCCGGAATGGATTTAAAATTAAGTAACGATCCATACGAAAGTTATATGATATTTCAAGGCCGAGTAATAAATGAATATCAAAAAATGGTTGATGAATTTGGATTGGTAAAGCTTGATGCTATGGATTCTATACACTCTAAACAGGTTACAATAAGAAAAATGCTTAAAGAGATTTTAGAAGCAAAGGGAGTAAACTTATAATGGGACAATTCAAAACAAAACACGGATATGAAGGTTTACTTGTTGTAATAGAAGGAACTGACGGTTCAGGGAAATCGACTCAGTTGCAACTGCTAAAAAACTCTATTCAGGCTCAATCTTATGGTGTAATGGTATCTGAATGGAAAACTTCAAGATTAATTTCCGGAGTGATAGATGATGCCAAAGACAGAAATTTGCTTAACGCAACAACTTACAGCCTACTTTATGCAGCAGATTTTGCTGACAGATTAGAAAACCAGATTATTCCCGCATTAAAATCAGGTTTTATAGTTCTTTTGGACAGATATTATTATACTGCGCTAGCAAGAGATGTAGTAAGAGGACAAAATATCGAATGGGTTAAAAACCTTTATGATTATGCACCTGAACCGGATTTAGTATTTTATTTAGATATGCCTGTTGACGTTTTATTAAAGAGAATTATAGGAACAACAGGTTTAAATTATTACGAAAGCGGCAGAGATGTAGGCTTTTCAACAGATTTTTATAAAAGCTTTGAGATTTATCAAAACAAATGTCTTGAACAATATGAAAAAATGAAATCAGAATATAATTTCATAAGCATTGATGGGACAAAATCTGTCGATGAAATACACACTATTATGAATTCTGAAGTTCAAAAAATATTGGATTCCGGAGTATTATATTAATAGCATCTACCAAATAACTTAATACTTTTATCCAATTGTTACAATAAAAAATAAAAATTTACGTTGCGAAACATTTTGAATCATGGGGCATGGTTTATGCTACATTAGAGTATGTAAAGAGACACAGATTATAGTTTATAGGAGATTTTGAATGTCTGAATATTTGAGCAAAGAAGAGATTAAACAATGGAGAAGCTCATTAGAAAAGATTACATTAGAAGAATTTGCTGCCAGATTAGGGAAAAAGATAGAAGAAGCTAAGCCTACAAACGATTTAATAGACATAGTTTTAAAAGGGAAACCTGTTGTTTCAGCAGAACCGGAATGGAAACAAAATCACGCTGAAAGAATTAGTGCAATTGCAGAACGTGCATACGAAAGAGAAAGAGAAATTGCTCCGACTCCGTTTGCA
>CAKUQA010000304.1 GCA_934675225.1 uncultured Candidatus Melainabacteria bacterium
TATCGTTTCTACTGCTTAATGGAATTCGATTAGCTAAACTATTTAGGGAAATATTTCTCATAAATCCTGCAAATCCTTTATTTCGGTTACTAAATTTTGTATAAATTCTTAACGCAGCATCACTTGTTTCAATATCATATCTCCCAACTATAAATGAGCTTAATTGAGGAGCTGAAGATTTTATCATCATTCGCTCTACTACATTATCTTTTATTAATAATGTCCCCGTTATTTTATCAAAGTTTCCTTCCGGAATATTAACTAAATCAGAAAATGTAGATGGGCTAATCATTACAATAGGATTTCTGAATAATGCGGCAAATTTTAAAATATATTCGACCAAACCTACTTTTTGAATTGTTCCGTTTTTAATCATGAATTTAACAGAGCCGTTAAGTTTCATGCTATCATCAGTATTTAACTCAATCAATCCGCTTGCCTTTCCTGAAATTTCTCTTGGAAGCGTTAATAAAGTTGTTGCAATAATATCTGAATTTACATCTAAAATACCAAGTCGTAAATTATACTTATGTTTTTTCAAATCACAATTAACTTTAGCTGACGAATGACCTTCTGCAATAGCAAACCTATTTGAATACATATTCAAAATACTATTTTTATCAAGCGATAATGTTGCTTTTACATCATCAAACTTTATATCCTTGTATTTTCCCTCTTTAATATGCAAAACACAATCTTCTACAATAAAATTACCAATATCAAATGTAGGGGTATTATCATCATTGTCTTTCGCTTCTCCTGAAGGCTTTACATCAAATTTTTCACTCGTTATGGCTTCCGAATTTTGTTTATTTGCCGATTCAATAAACCTTTCAACATCTACATTATCAATTGTTAAATTAGTATGTTTTACTACTATAGGAAATTTTATTTGATTTAAAAGACTACCGGAAAAATCAAATTTTGAACGTCTATACCCTCCATTAGCCATTAAATTTAGCATTCCATCAGACGTTGTCATCTCACCATGTTTTACAAATACGCGTTGAGAAGGAATAAAAACTTCATCCATAGATAAATCGCCATTCAAATATGGGTAGTTAATACCATTTATCATTTCCATTTTACCGGCAATCTTCCCTTTTTTAAACATTTTATCGCCTATCAAAACGTTCAAAAATTCACTTGGTAAAGGTCTTGGAATTTCAAAACCTAAATTTTTCACAAAAGGTTCCGGCTTCGAAAAATCTACATTTCCTGCAATTTTTACAACAGGCTTCACTTTTTGCGCTTGATCTTTTGTAAAATTATCAGGAACAATATAATAGTCTATTGATTTTATATTCAACAAATTATTTTCAAAATGCAAATCCCCTTTAACGCCCCTGATATAATTTACAGGAGTTAGAGAAGCTCCATCAACAAGAATATCTTGGCCTTTTTTAACCCCAAACAACCATAATAAGTCTATTTTATTATTTTTAGATTTTAAATCAATTCTTGTTTTAGTAGACCCACCAACAAGTTCAACCTTAGTACCTATCATTTTAGATAGATAATTAAGCATAAAATCATTTGTAACAACCGCACGAGTAACTATATTTGTATCTATTGATTTTAGATAATCCTTTACTCCACCATGCATTTCTATTTTATTTACCTGCTTGTTGTTATAATATCCATAAAAATCAGATAAAACAATTTCATCCTTTTTTACTAAAATTTTACCTTTTTGTAGAAGCAACGGAATATTATTCAAAGGAACAATTTTACAAGAAATTTTATTTAAATTTACAACACCATTCAATTCTTTATTTGTAAATTTTACATTAAAATTAAAACTTCCTTTTAAATCTTTAAAGTAGCTCAAAGGCTCGTCTAAATTGTTTTCAACAATACCGGAAGCAATTAATGTTAGGACATCTGACACATCAATTTTTTTAGAAAAAACTTCAAGATTATAATTTTGCTTTTTATCGGCAAATGCATTAAAGAAAATTTTAGACTCATTAAATATTAAATAACAATTTTGCACCCAAATAGCTTTGTCTTTAATAAATACAGAATTTCTGTCCGCCAAATTAAAATGTAATTCTTTACTATCTTTCTTTATGTCAGATGTTAAATTAAAATGCACATAGCGAATTTTCTTTTGAGTATTATCAATTCTTAAATCATCTGCTTTCAACGCTATGTAAGTAGCCGGTTCAACCTTATACAAAAACATTGATTTTTTTACGTATAACAAAGAATCAAAGAAATCAAAATTCCAATCACTTTTGCGAGTTTCTTCTCTTTTTGGTTGAGATAGCTCCATTAGCTTATTGACATCTACA
>CAKUQA010000305.1 GCA_934675225.1 uncultured Candidatus Melainabacteria bacterium
GAAAATATCATCATTGGCATAACAAATTCCTATTCCTCCAAAAGCTATTAACAGTAAAAATAAAACTAAAAATTTACGCATAATTTTTCACACTTTCGACAAATCTATTTGGAGCTTTATAAATACTTTCGAGTGTTTTTATATCAACACAAATCTGCATACTTTTTGCAGTAAAAATTTTTTCTCCTGTTTTGACATCAAAAATTTCGTATTTTATGTTTAAAGAAGGTTCTAATTCTACAAGAGTTGATACAACTTTAAGTTTCTGCATAAAAAAAGCCGGTTTAATAAATTTTAAATCCATTTTAGCAATCGGATAAGCGACACCATCCGCTTTCATATCATCATAGTTGTAACCGATTTTGTTCAACAAATCACATCTGGCTGTCTCTAAATATTTCACATAATTTCCGTGCCAAACAACATTCATTGGATCAATATCAAAAAATTGAACATCTATTAAAGTTTCGCATACCACCATCATAACCTTATTATAAAACAAAAGTTCCGGAAGAAAAAGTTTTTTCTCCATCTGTGAATTTATAATCTACGGATTTGTCATTTTTAGTTAATATCAGTTTTACTTTCATTTCAGGTTTTATTAATGATGAGAATTTAATTTTTTTTATTTTTTGGGGTATAAAGTCAATGTTAAATACATCTTTTATAAATTCTTTTGCATAAAATAATTGAACAACTCCCGGTAAAATAGGAAAATTCGGGAAATGCCCTTTAAAGAAATTGCAATTTTTTGGAAAAATTAAATCTCATTCTGCTTTTTCATTATTAACAATATAATTTACAACATTTGGGTAAGTTACGTTTGTATTAAAAATTTCTTTAATTCTTGAATTATTAATTTTTCCACGATTATTTACGGGCAATTCCGGTAAAAAACGCCATTTTTTAGGAGTAATAAAACCTTCACTAAATAGGGTTGTGTTATCTAAAAATTTTAGAACAGGTTGAGTTTTTATAAAAACTTCTTTTAATGTTTTAGTAAGTTTAAGTTTTCCGTTGACTTCCAAAAATTTTCTTCCATCAGAATTCAAAACTATTGCAGCACAAAGTTTATCGTCAGATTTTAAACAATAAGATTTTTCAACAAGATTACAAGAATTTATAATATTTTCTATTTCTATGAGAGAAATTCTTTTCTCTTGTATTTTAACTATTCTATCATTTCTTCCTTTTATAATAAAACTACCGTCATCAAAAATTTCTAATTCATCATTTAAATCAAGTTCCGGTTCATCAAAATAAGGAGAAATAATTTTTTTATTGTTGTACTTTACGTTCTCAAAAAAATGAAAATTATCATCAGCGGATTGCCTGTATGCAATTACTCCTGCTTCTGTACTTCCATATATTTCTGTAACTCCATTTGAAATAGTTTTTAAATATTTAAATATTTAAATATCCAACTTTGCGCCGGCAGAAATTATCATTTCAGGTTTGTTTTTAAATTTATAATTATATTTTTCCAATTTTTCTAAAAAAGATGGGGTTGAAACAAACACAAATTTTTTAAAATCTTTAATATCTTCCGGATATAAAACTCGTTCATGCTCTACTTTGCATCCCAAGGCTTTAGGAAGCATTATGGTAAAAGTTGTTCCATACATATAGTTATCAGTCACTGTTGTAACAAATACAGTGTCTTTAGAAAACTTAAAAAAGTTGGCTAAGTCTTGACTTTCTGCAATTAAACATTCGCTGCTTTTGGTAACTGTTTTAGGTTTTCCGGTTGTTCCTGATGTGTGAAAAATAAATGATATATTATTTTTTTTCATATTTTTTTCTCAAAATAATTCTTATAATATATTCTACCCCGAACATTATTCCAAGTGCAAGATATGAAATACAAGCGTTATAAAGTTCCCAAATTTTTGCAGACATAAAAACAGTTGTTATTGATATAATAAGGTTTATTAATAAAAAAGCACACCAAACATAAGTTAATTTTCTTGTGTAATTTCTGCTGAAGTCTGTTAATTTCCCATCTATTTTTTTTGCAAACTTTTGGATAACAGTTTCATCACAAAAAAGAGAAGAAAAGAAAACACAAAAAATAAAAGAATTTACGATAACCGGATAAAATTTAAGTGCATAAATTTTGCTGTAATGAAATAAAACCACAACCAAAATAGTTATACAAATTGGGATTATTGGTTTTAATTTTTTCAAATTGTTCATAAATTTATTATACCATTGAATTATTTCTTTACCATCGATTTTGAACGTAAATTTCTGTGATAAGTTATAGCAAAACGGTGCGCTTCGTCTCTTATACGT